>JAZDLJ010000480.1:0-4116 GCA_043802115.1 bacterium
TCAGAGTGCTATTGGTATATAAATGTTACCAGGGCACGATTCGTTCACCCGAAGCTAATATGAAATGCTCCGTTGGAGCAAAAACACGTACAAAAAACACTAGCCTAACTACACAGGCTGAATTTTTGTCCTGTACTTAGAAAAAAATATTTAAAATAAAGGACACCATATTAGAATTATATCATTAAATAGTTACTAAGGGATAGAAACAAAATAAATTAACCTAAATTAAATCAATTTTACCACGGAGACACAGAGATAAATTTTTTTTCTCTGTGTTCTCTTTAATTCTCCGTGCCTTTGGGTCTCCGTGGAGATCTTTTTTTGTTTTTTTTTATTTATTAATTTAGGTTACTTTATTAATTTTTTATTCCTAATCAATTAAAATATCTTGTTTACTCTGTCTCCCTTAGTATTCGCCAGATTAAATCTTGAATTACCAAAAATAACTTACATAGGTATAAAATAAAAAAACTATTTTATACCTATGTAAGTATCAGACAATAGTTCCTTTGGAAAATGCCCCTGAACTTGAGGAAGTTCCTCGGGCGGTTGCTAATCTTCTCGTCCACATGACTAGACACCCAAAAACAGTTGTTAGCCATCCCAGCAACAGCATCCCGACCAGATATCTATTATCTTGAATGGTGTGGAGGGTTTTAGCCATTAAGGTATATATTTGGATACCTAAAAGGATATTCCAGGTTAACACTATCCCTAATGACACCGTCAGAGTTATAGCAATAGCTTTTTTTGAGACAAACTTACTCATAACTGCTGTAGCAGCCACATAAGATGCAGAAGCAGTTAATGTCCCTAAAATAGTAGTGTTACCGACACTCATCCCAACAAGTGTTCCACTTAAACAACCAAGGATTCCGCCAAATAAAGCGGTAAAAATGCCAAAATACACCAATTTCATCCCATATTCACGTAAATGCCCAATATGTTCTCCTGCATGTTGCCCCATATCAAAAAGAAAATAAGCTAATATCCATTCAAAAGGCTCTACCAATATAAAATTTAATTTATGAACTATTTCGGTTCCTAATATAAACCCTAAAGCTAAAGTACCAAGGAGGATTAAGATGTCTCGATCAGTTAAAACTTCTTTGATAGCAGAAATTCCTCCTCCAAGCAGTACTGCCCCTACAATAATAGAAGGTGTTTCCATTAGAGCTAACCAGGCTGAGGTCGAGGGTGAAAAAGGAATCCCACGGCTATTTAAGAATGCCTGGACAGCAGCGAAAGTTCCTACACTTACTGATCCAAAGTGAACAGCTAAACTAATCTTCATTTCACGATCAGTTATTCCTATGCAGTTTAAAGATAATAATGTTGCCCCAAGAAGTGTCATGGCTAAGCCAAGACAAAGGATAATGGGGATGCCCAGGCTGGATAGGCCTTCATGAGCAACCTCAGCGCCACCAATCAGTCCAATATTAACAAGTAAATAAATAACCACTAAGACATGTAATTTATTTCTAAGATAATGATACTTTTTACCCGATGTAGATTCTTCTGATTTATGTCCTCTAAAATGGGTGAACACCAGTTGGAGAAGGACACCTGTCATAAAACTTCCAACTAAAAGAATTAAAATAAACATTAAAGACCTCCTGCTTAAATTTAAAGTTATAAAAAAACAAACTAATAAAAATGAAAAAGCCTCCCCCTTGTTTAGATAGAGGAAAAAGAAAACACACCTATATTGGTTTAGGATAAACCTGAATCCAGAGTGAATGCCTTTAAGTTACATATTATCAAAACGTTAATCAAAACAGCTAGTGATAATTATGTATTTGATATTAAAGGCTAAAATTCTATTCGCTCTATAGTCAGGAATAAATAAATATCCATTTAGACTAAAATTTTTTTTCCTTCCTGTGTAGTAGATGGTAAAAAATATTAAAGTCCATTTAGAAAAATATATAGGAATATCTGCTCTTCTCAATCTAAGTAAAAAATATAAGAGGAATATATTAGAAAATTATTTTTTTGAAATATATGTTGGTTGGTCTATATTTGGAAAGAATGAAGGAGAAGAAGGATGGAGATATGCTTATGATATTGATAATCTGACTGAAGATTAAATTTTTTGATAAGAGAATTGGTTAACACCTTTTATAGTTACCTCCTTTCGATTATTTAACAACAACTTAATGATATATTTTTTGCAATCAACGAGTTACCATCCTACCATAAATGAATCTAAAGTATATATTAGGATTTAACCTTTGTCAATAGAAAAAAACAAAAAAACTAGGGTGTTAACCTTAATTCCTCTATGATTTTTACCTCTAGCTCAAGAGGTTAACAAATTGTATTTAGCATTCCCCCTTTCTCCGAAATCTTTTACGTTTTTAAGAATCTAAAATGAGAATTGTTGACCGACATAAAGCATCCTTGACGGATAAAACAATTCTGATATAATTATATTGTAGATTGTATCTTTTAAATAGTCATCTTTCCAAAATAAATACTCTATTCCCTAGGGCAAGAGAAGACAAAAATTTTGCTGGAGTGGGTTATTTAGTAGGCTTTTTGTAAATTTTTTTAGCACAGATTCCCGTAAAATTGCCTCTGTTTGAGCGAAGCGAGTTAGGCAATTTAGGGAAACAAGCTTAGAAAATTCAAAAAGACTACTTCAACGAACGAAGCAAAGATTTTTGTCTTCCTATGCCCTGCAAGATTAATTTGGAAAGATGTCTAATGAATTAATGCTTTTAATCTGCTAGAAAAGATGTACAATATAGACTATTCCAACTTTTATTTTTTAAGATATACTACTCCAACTTAGGTTTTTCTAAAATAATGCAGGTTGATTCTGTAACTAACTGTTAAGGCACAAAGTAGCAGAGGCACAAAGGAAAAAACAAAAAAAATCTTAAAAAACTTTGTGTTTCAATGCCTTTATGCCTTAACATGCTGGTTTTAACCAACACAATCACTTGAAAAAACTAAAGTTGGAGTAGTATAAAACATATTAATCATTTTTAGGAGAACTATTTTCATGGAAAAAATTACCATCCCAATGCTGTTAAAGAAAAAACGGTTGGGCCAAAAGATAACTATGCTCACAGCGTATGATTATCTAATGGCAAAAATACTGGATGAGGTTGGAATTGATGTTATTTTAGTTGGGGACACACTTGGAATGGTTTTGCTTGGCTATCCAAACACCTTGTCTGTGACAATGGAAGATATGTTAGCTCATACTAAATCTGTCTCCAAAGGGGTTTCAAGGTCTCTTGTTATTGCAGATATGCCTTTTATGTCCTTTCAGGTATCAATAGAGGAGACAATCAGGAATGCGGGGAGGTTTATAAAAGAATGTGGGGCTGAAGCAGTCAAGATAGAAGGGACGAATGCAAGGATACTTTCAACAGTAGCTGCTTTATCAGAATCAGGTATAGCAGTAATGGGGCATATTGGACTAACGCCTCAGCATATTCATCAAATGGGAGGGTATAAGGTTCAGGGAAAAGAAGAAGAAGCGGCTCATAAGCTAGTAACATCTTCCAGGGATTTAGAAAAAGCAGGTGCATTTGCTATAGTTTTAGAGGGTATTCCTATGGTTTTAGCTCAGGAAATAACAAAATCTATAAGCATACCAACTATCGGCATAGGTGCAGGTCCATATTGTGATGGACAGGTTCTAGTAATTCATGATCTTTTAGGATTGAGTGAAGGCGTGCCTCCCAAATTTGTTAAACAATACGCAAACCTAAGAGAGGATATTGCTCAAGCGGTAAAAAAATATATTTTAGAAGTAAAGGCAGGAGAATTTCCCAGTAAAGAATTTACTTATTATGCGATTTAAGGAGCTTTTCGGAAAATTCCATTTAACTACACCAGTGCCGTAAGTAGCTAATTTTAGATTATTAGACATCTTTTCAAAATAAATGCTGTATTCTCTAGGTGTCTAGGGGCAAAAGAAGACAAAAATTTTGCTGGAGTGAGTTATTTAGTAGACTTTTTGTAAAATTTCTTAGCACAGATTCCCGTAAAATTGCCTCTGTTTGAGCGAAGCGAGTTAGGCAATTTAGGGAAGCAAGCTTAGAAAATTCAAAAAGACTACTTCAACGAACGAAGCAAAGATTTTTGTCTTCCTAC
>JAZDLJ010000482.1:0-6405 GCA_043802115.1 bacterium
AGACTTGTAGACCTATGCGACATTATATGACCTCTAAAAATGATGAAATATTAAAGCTCTTAACTTCTTTTATGAAGGTAAAGCCCTCATCACATTTTGATCAAGAAGAAGGTGTAGCACTTGTATCAGATGGAGTGCATCTTATATTCGTATGTGTAGAAGGTAACACCTACTATTCTGATGCGGTGTTTCATTTTCACATATTTACCCCACGAGGAACTGAACTTGGAGAAGCTCGAAGTCTTAAGCTTGAAGGCTTCAGTATCTCGCCAACGAGAGAGCGTATTTTCGTTTGGGGTGACTCAGTAGTAATATGTGCAAACGATGCTAATGACAAACCAGTTATGCTTGATATAGGTATTACGACAGCAAAGCTTCATGGTAAACATTCAATGAAGATTAAGGAGTGGGAAATAGTTAAATTTTCAGGGAAATTTCTCTTTCAGGCAGTAGAGCGGGGTGCGAAAGTTATTTCTGTTTGGAAACACGAAAAAAACGGTTTAGTTCTGGAGAACAAACTCAAGCTTAACTTTAATGATTGGACGAACTTTGCGGTATCAGAAAAATTCATCATGTTCATAGGAGATGATTACATTCCCACACGCTTTTTTAAATTTGATGACCATGGTGAGCTTATTCTACATAGTGAAATGAAAGGAAAATTCAATCAGCAATCGTATGGTGTATTCTATCCAGACGAAATTGCGATTTTGTATGGAGCACACAAAAAAGTATACCTCATTGATACATCAAAAGAGAATGTTAGTTTGATAGGTCAGGTCATGTCTGTTGCAAACACCTACGAGAACGCAGTACGATTCAATAATCTGGTTCTTCTATGTGACGCAAATCAAAACGATGCCCCAACTCTAACAGTTGAGAGCCGGATGGATGTTATACAAATAGGATTAAAGGAGCCCGAACGCATCGCAATTAAATCCCCAATATACGTTCTTGACGCAGTCCGCCTTCCAGGAGCTATACATTTCCTCACTCCAAAAGGATTAGTAAGTTTCGCAATCGGAGGAGAATAAACCAAGTCTTGGTTCTTAATAGGATTATTATTTATGGACAAAACAAAAAATACCCTGGCAATTGGAATAGATTTAGGTGGAACAAATCTAAGGATAGCCCTTATAACAGATAAGGGAGAGATACTAAAAAAAAATAATTATTCTATCTGTGAAGATAGAACTGTTGCTACTGTTGTGTCTAAACTAATCCATGGCATCCAAAAACTTATTGAAGACTCTCATTTAGATTTAAATTATATCGCTGGAATAGGAATCGGTGCTCCTGGTATTATAGATATTGATAAAGGGGTAATCATATCTTCACCAAACCTCTCAGATTGGAAAAAAGTCCCGTTAAGGAAAATAATAACAGAAAAATTTACGACAAAGGTAATCCTGGAAAATGATGCTAATGCTGCCGCATACGGTGAATGGTGGATGGGACAAAAAAAAGAACCTAATTCTTTAATTTGTATTACTCTCGGGACAGGAGTGGGTGGAGGAATAATCCTTGATAAAAAAATCTGGCATGGAGCTGATGGGACGGCTGGAGAGATCGGACACATGACCATAGATATAAATGGTCCTTTATGTAGTTGTGGAAATAATGGGTGTTTAGAGGTTTTTGCCTCTGCAACAGGAATTGTCTCCAGAACACTAAAGGCCCTTGCAAAATATAAAGAATCAATCCTAAATCAAACTGAAAAGGAAAAATTAACTTCAGCAGATGTATACGAAGCTGCAGTAAAAGGGGATCGTCTGGCTCAATCTATCATGAGAAAAACAGGAGAATATTTAGGTGTTGGGTTAGCCAATCTTGTGAACCTATTAAATGTTGAAGCAATAGTTATTGCCGGAGGAGTTACTAAGGCGGGAGATTTAATCTTAAAGCCAGCCCTGGAAGAAATGAAAAAAAGGGCATTCTGTGTGCCTTCAGAAAGGGTAAAAGTAGCCTTTGCTGAGTTAGCGGACAATGCCGGGGTTATTGGAGCTGCAGGGCTTGCTCATCATCTTTCATCATCCGTAAAAGTTATCCAATAGTCCATCTGTTCCTTCTGCTTAAAATTATCTGCCTTATCAACAGCTATCTCCATACTTTCATATTTACCCATCCTTAATCTAAACCAATCACCCGTTTTAGATGAAACCAGATAAACCGGATAACCTTTTTTCTGATATCTTTGGAGATATAAATCAGCCTCTTTCTTCGTCCTATAAGCCCTTAATTGAATAGTATAACTCTTTTTCTTATCATCTTTTTTAACTAAAATGGGCTTTCCCTTATTTATAGGCTTTTCACTACTCAACTTCTTTACCTCGACATTACTCATCACTTGTTGTTTATAGCTTGTGTCTGGCTCTAAGGGTTGATTCTCTTGAATATTAACCTTTGACGTTAAAACTTCTCCTATCTCTTGTAAGGCATTAGCGCTCGGCTCTTCTTCTTGTTCTTTCATACCCTTGGCAAACCTTTCCTTTAATTCCCTCTCTCTTACTATTAAACCCTCAATAATCTCCTCCTGTCTTTTAATCTGCCCCTTACCTTCTTCTAATTTCTTCTTTGTTTCTTCCATCTTTGCCTTTAAATATTCATTCTCATCTTTTACTTTTGTAAACGAATTCTGCAGATCCCTTTTTTCACCCTCTAATTTTTTAAACCTTTTTTCTTCCTCTTCAGAACTCCTTGCGACAATTACTATCTTGCTCACAGATTCATCACTGCCTGATTGATCTGAGCTAGTTTTTAATCCTAAACGACCTCCCTTTTTTAATGCCTCCAATTCCTTAATCAACTCAATTTCATTCATCTGAAGACGTCGATTATCTTCCTTAAGTTTTGTTAGAGCAATCTGAATATCTTCATTCTCCATCTCTAATGTCTTAAGCCGTTCCTCTTTTTTTACAATATTCTCCGGGCTCTTTTTTACCTTTATAGCATTATCTAATTTCTCCTCCCCTTCTGCCTCCTTCTTTTCTAATCCAAAAGGTACTTCACTACTCTCATTCGAAAGACTAACAAAGGATCTATCTTTCTTATCAATTAGTAATTCATCTTTTTTTAAGACAACCCCTTTTGCTGGAATATCTTTATTATTTATAACAGATTCCAGATTAGCAAGGTGTTCTTGGACCAGCTTATTCCCGGGTGCAAGTTCAGTAACAATTTTAAAATGTTTAATAGCCTCCTGATACCTCTCACTTTTTTCATAGACAATCGCTAAAGACCAATGTGCCTGTTTAAAATCTGGTTTTAACTGAATTGCCTTTTCTAACTCTACAATAGCTTCATTAAGATTTCCCTTTTCCTTTTGAATACACCCTATATAATAATGTATCTCGGGTATATTCAATACCATCGTTTCTGCCCTCTTAAAATAAAGAAGGGCTTGATCATAATTATCCAGGATATAATAATTCTGACCCAAACTAAAACAAACCTTAAAAAAATTTGGTCTAACCTGCTCAGCCTCTTTTAATCTTTCCTCTGCTGCAAGATATCGTCCTTTATTCTGCAGATCCATTGCTATATCATATAGATAAAATCCTTCATATCCTGGATATAAATCATATAATTTACTAAAACATCCCCTTGATTTTTCCTTCTCATTTATAAGATCGTAGGCAATTCCTAAACTATAAAGTGCCTCACGACTAGTTTTATCTTTTCCTAACACCTTCTTAAATATATCAATAGACCTCTTAAAGTCTTTCTTCTTAAAATAGCTCTCTCCTAATTTTAGTAGGATTTCAGGATCAACCTCTGTCATGAATGTCTGGAGCTTTTCATATATCTCTATGGCTTTATCAATTTCTTCCTGATGTAGATAAAGATTGCCTAATGCCTTATAAGCATCAATATTACCCTGGTCTAATTTCAATACCTGAAAGAACATCTCAATTGATTTATCATGCTGCCCCATTATTGAGTAAAGCGTACCGAGATTATAGTAGGCATCTGTATAAATAATATCAATCTCTATAGCTTTTAACAAACCACTTAATGCCTCATCATATCTTTTTTGTCTTATCTTAAGTTTAGCCATAAAACAGTATGGCCGGGGATCTTCGCTATCTACATTAATGGCTAATCTAATCTGTTTCTCTGCCTTATCGAATAATTCTTTCTTTACATAGACCTGGGATAGATTCAAATAAATCTCTACTGATCTTTTATTAAGCACTAAAGCTTTTTTAAAAGCCTCTTCTGCCTTTTGATAATCGTTTTTTAGATTGTAAATCAGACCTAAGGTGTTTAGAATTGATGGATTATCCTCCTCCATTTCTAATAATTCTTTAAAGATATATTGGGCGTCATCTAATCTATTTTGTTTTAAATAAATCAACCCTAGCTGGTACGTGTTTTTAATATCTACAGGATTATCTTTTATTTTTTTAAGGAGTACCTGTTCCTCTTCTCCTAATTTTTTTCTCTCGGACAAAGACAAGGATGTCTGTGCGCGAGGAATACTTACTATAAATATATCAAAAATAAAAAGTGATATTAAAAAAAACAATTTTTTTTTCATAGTCTGATTTTCAAGAAGTAAAAGATATATAGTACTCCAGATTAGGTTTTTCTAAAATAATGCAGGTTAATTTTGTAACTAACTGTTAAGGCACAAAGTAACAAAGACACAACGGTACAAAGGAAAAAAAAAAAACTTAAAAACTTTATGCCTCAGTGCCTTAACATACTGGTTTCAACTAACAAAATCACTTGGAAAAACCTAAATTGGAGTACTATATTAATATTATGCTAAGGTAAGATTAAATGCAACAAAAAAATTTGAGGTATTTTATAGGTAAGGTTACAAAACAAATTAAAAGTTTAAATACGGTATTATTTTTCTTAAACTCTCAAGAAAAAAAGGAGCCAGCATGCTGGCTCCTTTTTTTCTTTATTTGAATAATCCTAAGATAACAATATCAAAAAATAAAATTACATTACCACTTCTTTTAACCCTTTTCCTGCCCTAAATTTTGGTACTTTCTTGGCTGGTATAGTCATAATCTTTCCAGTCTGAGGATTTCTTCCACTCCTAGATTTCCTTTTTGCAACTGAAAATGTTCCAAATCCAACCAGGGTTAAATTATGTCCTTTTTTCAATGAAGATTTAACATTTTGAATAAAAGAGTTGAGGACATTTTCAGCTATGGCTTTACTTGTCTTTGTGTCTTTGGATATCTTACTAACCAATTCAGATTTATTCATTCAATCACCCCCTTTTATATTAAGATTTTAAAGCCCCTTCGCAAATAAATACACTATAAAAAAGCCTATGTCAAGGTTTTTTATAACAAAAAAGTTGTTCTTTAGCATTTATTATTAAAAGTTAACATTGACAATACCTCGGTTTGTGCTAAAATTAAGATGATTGTTTGAAAACTATACAGCTAACCTTCATTTATATTTAATGAAATGGATTACCTAAAACTTTATCAGGTATTCTTATATTTTCAAATAACTCTTGATTTAGTGATAGTGGCTGGATTTCTTTATTTACTTACCCGTCTCAGTTATAAAAAAGAAGAAGGTACTACTGGATATGTTAGTGAAGAAGAAATGGAATCATTAGTCGATAATTTAAATGAACTTGTTGAAGAATTTCAGGGGTTATCTAAAAAAACTTTAGATAATATAGCTGATAAAGTTAAAACAGTAGACAAGACCTCTCGTATACTCGATAAAAAAATCGAAGAATTAAAAAATATCCTTAGTCAAGCTAATATAGTCATTAGTACCCAATCAACAATTAAAAATATAGTAAATGATAAGATGCAGGAACGAAGAACTAAAGTAATAGAATTAAAAAAACAAGGAATGGGGCTAAAAGAAATATCAAAGATGTTAGAGATTCCTGAAGGAGAAGTCAACCTTATTTTAAATCTAAAAAAAGATGCCTCTGAACAATCTATTGAACACTCTCAGGATAAAAATATGATAAATGCTGAAAAGGTTTAATTTTCTTTCCATAAATGTTTAAATTCCTTTTCAAAAAATTTAGCCATCTCTTCCGATTCAAAAACCATCATATTTTCACTATCCCTGGAACTTAGCCTATTACCTTCTCTCCCTAACCAAGTATATGATCCCACTAGAACAATCTTACTATCTATAACACAAAAGTGATTTTTCATATACCTGGAACCTTTAGCAAACTTTACTGGGATACCACACTTTAAAAGATAACGATATTTTGAATATCTATCCTCTCTCTGCATCTTACCCAAAAAAATCTTTATATATACTCCCCTATTTAATGCTCGCACTAGAGCCTCGGCTATCTCTAAGTTATTAGACATCTTTCCAAAATAATCTTGCGGGTGAGAAGACAAAAATCTTTGCTTCGTTCGTTGGAGTAGTCTTTTTGAATTTTCTAAGTTTGCTTCC
>JAZDLJ010000017.1:0-7608 GCA_043802115.1 bacterium
GGTGTTGTCCTTGGAGCATCATAGGTATTATCCTTTATTTTATAAGCTATTGTACCTAGAATACCCGTTGCAAGATTAGAAGCCCTAAATATACTATCTAATAGACAGGTGATAGTAGTCTTTCCATTCGTTCCAGTTATACCTATCACTTTTAACCTATCTGAAGGAAATCTATAAAAGGCTGCACTTAGTTTAGATAAGGCAATTCTACTATCATCTACACTTATAATAGTTATTTTTCTTTCTCTGGGGAGGGGAATTTGAATTTCCTGGTTAAAAAATGTCTTTTCAACTACAATAGCAAGCGCCCCCTGCCCAATAGCCTTAGATATATATCTATGTCCGTCGTTCTGCAAGCCTTTTATACAAACGAAAAGAAAGCCTTCCTTTACGCCTCTTGAGTCATAAGCGATGTTAGAAATCTCTGTGTCTACAGGACCATCTATCTGAATACTAGTAATATCAAAATGCTTAATCAACTCGTCAATTTTCATCGAAAAGTATTTATTCAATAACTTTTTCTCCACATAATTATTTACCTGAAAATCTATATATCTGTCGGGGTTTACTGAATATTTACAAGATTTTTGTCTTCTCACCCGCAAGATTATTTTGGAAAGATGTCTATTACAAAAACCTCAAAAAACAAACAAAAAGTTATGCTTGCACTGGATAGAAAATAAAAAAACTATTTTCTATCCAGTGCAAGCATAACTTCACCCCCCTTTTTTTAGATCATTCTGACAAATTGTCTTTACCTGAACTCGAGAATCTGAAACCAGATCACCACTCTCTGATTCATTAGAATCTGATTCATTATTAGCTCTAACCAAACGTAACGTATCGTCGTTGGGTGGTACTTTTAGATATCTTAGGGTTTGAGCCCCAATCCGACTAAAAATAGGAGCAGCAACAGAACCACCATATATCTTATCTTTAGGTTCATCCACGCTAACTAAGATAGCAATCCTTGGATTAAATGCTGGGACATAACCAACAAATGAGGCAATAAATTTTTTGTTAGAATATTTCCTGGTTACAGGGTCTATCTTCTGGGCTGTCCCAGTCTTACCTGCCACTTGATATCCATTTATAGCAGCCTCTTTACCAGTCCCATTATTTATAACACCGCTTAGTATCTGGCTAAGCGTTATACATGTCTCTGTAGAGAGAACTTGCCTAACTATTGTTGGATTAAAAGTTGCAATAGGTCCATTATCTCGATGATTTGTTACAGATTTTACGATAATCGGCCTCATTAGATTACCACCATTTGCAACAGCTGAAATTGCCGTAATAAACTGTAAAGGCGTAAAGGAAGCTTCCTGCCCAATAGAAATAGCTCCAATAGAGGCAGCTGACCAATCATTAAGTCTCCTCACGATACCTACAGTCTCACCTGGTAATTCTACAGATGTCTTATTAAGAAGGCCAAATTTATCTATATACCTGTAAAGCCTTTCTTTACCTAGCATAGCTCCAATTTTTATCATTCCAATATTACTTGATTTTTCTATAACCTGATTAAATGATAACCACCCATAAGGTATGCTGTCATGAATAACTATCCCTCCTATTTCAATTGCCCCATTTTCACAAAAGACAACATCCTCTGGTTTAGCAATATTTTCTTCAAGAGCAGCGGCTGATGTGATTACCTTCATAATTGAGCCAGGTTCGAACGGATCTGTTATACATTTATTCCTCCAGATATTCGGTTTCGATTTATAAAATACATTAGGATTAAATGAAGGATAATTTGCCATTGCTAGAATCTCACCTGTATTTGGATCCATTACAATTGCATTCCCACTTTTGGCCTTCAATTTAAAGCACATCTCATAAAGTTCTTTTTCCGTTATATATTGGATAGTTTCATCTAAGGTTAAATAGACATCACATCCTATAGAAGACGAACGTAACTCTCTTGTTTCATTTACCTCATCTAAGAGAGATCTACCAAAGGCATCTTTTTCTGTAATTATTATGCCACTCTCTCCCTTTATATATTTATCAAAAAGTAACTCAATCCCTTCTAACCCTATATTGTCAATTCCTGCAAAACCAAGAAGATGTCCAGCTAGACTTTTCTTAGGATAGAATCGTTTACTTTCTTTTACTAAACCCACTCCGGTTATGTTAAGATTTTTAATCTCAAATATCTCTCTTGGGGTTGCTTTTCTCTTTAGCCAGGTAAATCCAGAGCTACTCTTAAGTATTTTGTTTAAACGGAAAAAGGGAAGACCTAATATTTTACAAATTTTTCTTTTCTCCTCGTAGGTTACCTTGTTTGCTAAGTTAGTAATATATACAGAATCAACATCAAGACTTATAGCCAATGCCCTTCCATTGCAATCATAAATAGTTCCCCTCTTTGGAGTTAGAGAAATAGTTTGTTTGTATTGTTTTGAGGCTACTTCTGATAAAAAGGTATGTTTATATATCTGTAAATAATATAGCCTACTTATAATGATAGAAAAAAGAAAAAGAAAAGATATAAAGATAATAATAATCCGATTCTCTGTTTTTTTAATAGACATATTTCCTTACCTCATCTAACATAAATTACTTGCCCCGGCTTAGGCTCTATCATCCGTAATCTTTTTTTAGCTATTGATTCTATCCTCGGTAATGACTCCAGAGTTGCTTTTTCCAAACGTAATTCTTCATTTTTTTTTAAAAGCTCTGCCTTTTCCTTCCTAAATTTTTGCTGGACGTATCCAATCCTAACTAATTGGATATGTTGCTGGACGTAAAAAAGCGATCCAATAATTATTAAGAAGCTGGCGCTCACGTAAGTTAAAACAAGACCAGAGGTTCTCTTATCCTTTACCTGCTTAACATTTTTATTACCAAAAAAAGAATTATTGTAAAGACGACGTTTCATTTAAAATAACCTGCACCTCATAGTTAGACACTTTTTATAGTACTCCAATTTAGGTTTTTCCAAGTGATTTTGTTAGTTAAAACTGCTCAGGAATTTCTTTACAACCCTAACAATCCCCTTACTATCAAGCCCATATTTATGTCGAATAATCTCTTGGGAACCATGTCCAATAAACTTATCAGGTAATCCTATTCGTTTAACCTTAACATGATACAACCTTTTTTCTTCAAGAAGTTCCAAAATAGCGCTACCAAATCCCCCTGGCAGGTTATTTTCTTCTAAAGTTACAATCTTTTTTATATCTTTAGCTACCTTCAAGATAAGACTAGCATCTAGAGGCTTTATAAACCTTGCATTAATTACACCTGCCTTTACACCATCTTTTTCTAGATAATTCGCTGCGTCAAGAGCAGAATAAACCATACGACCAATAGCTATCAAGACTACATCATCCCCAGTCTTTAAGATTTCAGCCTTTTCTGTAATAGATATAAAATCCTTGTCTAATTCAACCCCCACCCCAAAACCACGAGGATATCTTATTGCTACGGGACATTTCAAGGTAATAGCCTTTTTTAACATATATTGAAGTTCATTTTCATCTTTTGGAGCCATGATGATTAGGTTTGGAATGTGTCTTAAATAAGAGATATCAAAGACTCCATTATGGGTTGGCCCATCATCCCCTACAATTCCCGCTCTATCAAGGGCAAAGACAACATGGAGATTTTGGAGACAAACATCATGCAATATCTGGTCGTAACTTCTTTGAAGAAAGGTAGAGTATACAGCTACCACAGGTATCATGCCTTCAATAGCCAGACCGGCTGCAAATGTCACGGCATGTTGCTCAGCAATTCCAACATCATAAAACCTGTCTGGAAAACGATCTCGAAATTCCTTCAACCCTGTTCCTTCAGGCATAGCTGCTGTTATAGCTATTACCCTTTTATCTTCCTCGGCTATTCTAACTAATGTCTTTGAAAAAACAGAGGTATAAGTAGGAATATCTAATTTTTTAGAAAATATCCCTGATGTTATATCAAATGGAGGGGCGCTATGAAAAGATGACGGATCTGCCTCTGCAACTGGGTAACCTTTCCCTTTCTTAGTTATTACATGCATTAATACTGGTCTTTTAATTTGTTTAACTCCCTCAAGTGTATCTATAAGATCATCCATGTTGTGTCCTCTTATAGGACCTACATACTTAAAACCAAGTTCTTCAAACATTATCCCTGGCACCACTAAACCTTTAAGGGCATCTTCCAACCTGGATAAGGCCTTTAGCATCTGATTACCAAAGGCAGGTATAGAGCGAACAATAAACTCAATATCTGCCTTCATTTTAATATATAGATGACCAGTGATTATCCTATTTAAATAAGCTGATAAGGCACCTACATTAGGAGAGATGGACATCTCATTATCATTTAATATTACTATTAGATTTCGTTTAAGATGGCCTGCATTATTAAGACCTTCAAAGGCAAGTCCTCCTGTCATAGCCCCATCTCCTATAACAGCTATAACCTGATCCTCTTTATTTTGTCTAAACTTAGCCTCTCTAATACCTAAAGCTGCTGAAATAGACGTACTACTGTGACCTGTATCAAAAACATCATAGGGACTTTCCTCGTGTTTTGGAAATCCGCTCAATCCTTTGTATTGTCTTAGGGTATGAATATTATCTTTTCTACCTGTTAATATTTTATGGGCACATGTCTGATGACCGACATCCCAGACAATCTTATCTTCAGGGGTTTTAAAGACATAGTGTAAGGCAATAGTAAGTTCAACAGTTCCTAAACTAGAGGCCAGATGTCCTCCAGTTTTTGAGATTGTCTCTATAATTAATTGCCTAATCTCATCTGCTAATTGAGGTAATTGAGATTTGTCTAGTTTTTTTAAATCTGAGGGATAATTGATTTGTTCTAAGAGGGACATTTTTTAAATTAACTCTCTCTCATAATTATATACCTTGCAAGCAATCTTAATGGTTCTGCTTCCTGATTAAATACTGCCAGGCTCTCTATTGCATCATCTATAAGTCCTTTTGCCTTTTTCCTTGCCTCTTCTATTCCTATAACTTTCAGATAAGTAGATTTTTCTTTGTTACTATCACTGTGTTTTGTCTTCCCCATAACCTTCTCATCACCTATTTCATCTAAAATATCATCCACTATCTGAAAAGCAAGGCCTATCGACTGACTATATCTTGTTAGAGCAGCTAGTTCCTCCAAAGAACAACTATTAGCCAGGGCACCTATCCTCACGGCACAACTTATTAAACGGCCTGTCTTGTGATTATGGATATACTCCAGGGTGGTGATATCAATATCCTTTTTTTCAGATAAGATATCAACTACCTGTCCTCCAATCATACCTAATGTTCCGCAGGCTATTGAAATTTCTCTAATTATAGTAATAAGAATATCTGTTCTAAGTTTAGCATTGGTACATAGTTCAAATGCCCTTGTTAATAATGCATCTCCAGCAAGGAGAGCAATATTCTCTCCAAAAACCATGTGATTTGTTGGTTTTCCTCGACGAAGGTTGTCATTGTCAATGGCAGGTAAATCATCATGAATTAATGAATAAGTGTGAATAAGTTCTAAGGCACAAGCTATGGGTAGGATATCTATCTTACATCCAGAAACTGCTTGATTACTAGCCAGACATAAGATAGCTCTTAATCGTTTTCCCCCAGCAAATACACTATATCTCATTGCTTTATGTATTACTTCAGGGTACTCATCTTCTACAGGTAAGTTTTTATCTAAAAATCCCTCAATAAGGGATTTTTTTTTCTTAAGATATTCAGTTATGGTCACTTATCCAATAGCCTTCTTAACTTTTTCTATAACCAATACGTCTTCGAAAGGTTTTGCTATAAAATTTTTAGCCCCAGCCTCAGCAGCCTTAATAATTTCTGGTCCCATCATTTTAGCGCTAATCATTATGACCACTACATTAGGATCAACCTTTTTCAATTCGACTAATGTCTCAATGCCACCAAGTCCTGGCATATTAATATCCAAAGTGACAAGATCAGGAGAAAGTTCCTGATACAGCTTAATCCCCAAACGTCCCTCTTCAGCCTCTCCAACAACTGTATACCCATTATCTTCGAATATTTTTCTAAGATGTTTACGAGCATAAACTGAATCATCAATTATTAAAATTTCTTTCCCCATAATAAAAACTCCTTTCTTGGTTTATAAGTCATATCAAAGTCCCAATAAGTTCCAGTAAACTGGCCTGATTAAATGATGATTTCGTAATATAAGCCTCTGCACCTGCCTCAATTCCCTTTTTTTTGTCTTCTTCTGTTTGTAAAGATGAAACAACAACAACTGGAATGGATTTATACTGATTATCAGCCTTTAACCTGGCAGTTAATTCTAAACCATTCATTCCAGGCATGTCAATATCTGTAATAATTAAATCGTATTGTTCTTTGTTGATTTTAGATAGGGCATCTATCCCGTTAATTGCAGTACTTACCTTAAATCCTGCGGCCTCGAATATTCCCTTTTCCAAATCTCTTGTACTTATTGAATCATCTACTATTAAAATATATTTTTGTTTTTTACTTTCTTCTTTATTACTAACGTCAGTTGTCCTACCCTTTCCATTTCTTAGATTAGTAATAATATTTTTGGCAGTTACAATTAAAGCCGAGGGATCAAGAATAAGGGCTATTTCTCCATTACTAAGAATTGTAGCCCCAAGAATATTTTTTACCTTTACCAAATGATCTCCAAGTTCCTTTACAACTATCTCCTGTTGACCTATTAATTCTTTTATACAGAATCCCATTTTTCCACCTTCAGTTGAAATTATAATAACTTGTAAGTCTTCGCTATCTTTTTTAGCATCTGCCCCCTTTAGCTGAAGCACATCAGATAGTCTTATAAAAGGTATTGTCTTTCCCCGAAGTTGAATTACTTCCTTCTTCTCAATTGTTTTAATCTCAGATAGTTTTACCTTAATAGTCTCTTCAACAGCCATTAGAGGGATAGCAAATATATTTTTAAAACATTTAACCAACAAGACCTGCTTCATGGATAGATTTACAGGAAGATTAATAACTATCTTCATTCTTTTTTGATCGTCCACATTAACATGAAGCCCTCCATTAAAATCACTTAGCAACTTCTTAAGGTTATCTATCCTGAGCTTAATTTTATTTTCCCCTTCCACTTTATTATTTATTACTTCTCCATCATCCTCAATCTCAACTATTATTTGATCCTCTCTTTTATAACTTGATAACTTGATCTTTCCTTTTTCTGGTTTACCTTTTTTTCCCCTTATATCACAAGGTTCTATCCTATACGTTATAATATCTTCCAGCAAATCCAAAATATGCCCTGCTATCTTATCTAAGACTTTTTTATCTATTTCTGTTTCCTGACCATCGAGAATAGGTTCTATCTTTTTCATATAGCGCTCCAGCCGTTCTTCGCACTCTTCCAATTGGATTTGCACAGATCGGTCATCAAACGGAGTGTAGGCACAAAGACCTTCTTGAATTAATCCAAACATTTCACCTCAATATCGCCCGCAATTTTGGGAAGCACATTGTGCATGGCTCCAATGAAGAGCAGGCCAGTCTCACCCTCCGCCAGTGTGGCGTCAATGGCCCTGGCGATGAATAGATCTCTCTCCTCCAGAAGCTTATCTTTGACCTGGTTGTATCTCTCCTCAGCCGCATG
>JAZDLJ010000020.1:0-5440 GCA_043802115.1 bacterium
TTTAGTTACCATGAAATTTGAAGAGGATACAAATAATCCTTCCAACTGCAAGAAAGTAAAAAACCTTTTTTTCAGTTTGGAAGGAAAGGGAGGAAAAAACAATATGTACAAAATAGCAGTAATACCTGGTGACGGAACAGGGCCTGAGGTGGTTAATGAGGGGCTTAAGGTTTTAAATGCAGCCTCAAAAAAATTCAATTTTAAATATGAAACAACGAATTTTAACTTTGGGGGCGAACATTACAAAAAGACAAGCGAAACCTTACCTGATTCGGCTATTGATGAATTAAGGAAATTTGATAGTATCTTCCTTGGCGCTATTGGACATCCAGATGTAAAACCCGGCATCCTTGAAAAAGGAATATTATTAAAACTAAGATTTTCTCTTGACCAATATATCAATCTACGACCAGTTAAACTCTATCCTGGTGTCTACACCCCTCTTAAGGATAAAGGGCCGGAAGATATCGATTTTGTAGTTGTTAGAGAAAACACTGAAGGACTTTATACTGGTTCAGGTGGATTTTTCAAAAAAGGGACACCAGATGAGGTAGCAATTCAAGAATCAATAAATACCCGTAAGGGGGTAGAACGTTGTTTGCGTTATGCCTTTGAATACACGCATAAGAGAGATAAACGTAAGACCTTGACCCTTTGTGGTAAGACTAATGTCCTGACATATGCCTTTGATCTCTGGGAAAGGACTTTTTGTGAGATTGGTGAGGCTGATTATAAAGATATTAAACGAAAGTATGCCCATGTAGATGCTACCTGTATGTGGATGGTAAAGAATCCTGAATGGTTTGATGTAATTGTCACTGACAATATGTTTGGAGATATTATTACTGATCTTGGGGCTATGATTCAGGGTGGAATGGGTGTAGCTGCTGGAGGTAATATTAATCCTGACCCTGATGGAGTTTCTATGTTTGAGCCAATAGGTGGTAGCGCCCCAAAATATACAGGGCAAGGGGTAATAAATCCCTTAGCTGCGATTTGTGCTGTAAGTATGATGTTAGCCGAATTAGGAGAAGATAAGGCAGCAGAAACCATTGAAAAGGCTGTGATGAAGGTTACATCAGAAAATTTGAAAAGTTTAAGCGCTGGGAAGATGGGTTATTCAACCAGCCAGGTTGGTGATCTTGTTGCTAACTTGCTGTGATAATGAACGATAGTGTCAGTGAGTAGTGTCAATGTCAGGTAAAAGAAATATTTACTGACATTAATCACTGATACTGTCACTAATTTAAAAGTTAATTTCGATACTAGTGAATTTGATGCTGGTAACTTGTTGAATCTTTGGCCTTTGATAGATCTACAATCCCGTATCGTTGCTCATATTTTTCAATATTATCCTTTAACGCCAACATAATAGCCTTTGCATCTATTGGATTTGTTATTATCCTGCTTTGTATTTTTATCTTATTTCCAGGTAGCGTTACGCCGAGATCAATAACAAACTCTTTTTGAGAATGGGCAATAATAGCTTGATTTACATATACACCGCCTTCAATATCTCTACTTATTTCTACCGAAATTTCACCTTTTTTCTTCTCGTCCATAATAAAAATCTCCTCTTCAACTTAATTTTTTTTAAAAAAATGGTAACAATTTAGTTCTTTGAAAAATAAATGAATTAACCACAAGATCATAAGAACTACTTTTTTGTTCTTTGTGGTAAAAATTTTTTAGCTTTTAAAATAACAAGGTTAGCGCTTATGAGAAAATTTTCAAAGGACTAAACTTGGACAGCGCCAATTAAAATGTCGTGTCCATTTCGTGATAATGATACCACAACAAGTAAAAATTATCACTAGTGATTAGTGCCTCCGTTTAGACAGGCACTAATAATAATAATCTTTTTAAGGAAAAAAAGGAGGTGAACACCCTTGACTATAAGAAAAAAATGATTTATTTTTAATTTAACTGGACACTTTTAAAAGTCAAACTTAAGGAATAAATTTACTGAGGAAAGGTGTCCAGTTAGAGTAAGATTTAGTGTCCAGCTAAAATGAGATTTAGTATTTGAACAAGCAGAGAATTTTAAGAAATATAGGGATGGATGAATTGAAGGCAGAAAAAAAATTGTTTCTACCTTCCTGATTTTAGCTCTTGGGTGGGATTAAGAAATGATAAAAAGGGCTGACATAAAACATAAAGCATTGACCTGATGCACTAAGTAGGAGTATTATAACATAATGGATTATATTGTTTACTTAATTGTAGTTTTTTTTGCCCTGTTAGTAAGATTATTACCCTTAACTTTGGCGATAGGATTAGGGGAATCTTTAAGTATAGCAACTTTCTATTTAGATAAAAAACATAGGCAGAGGACTATAAGTAATCTAAAAATGGTGTTTGGCAAGGAAAAGACACCTGATGAGATGTATGAGATTGCTAAAGCTGCTTACAGGACTGTTGGAAGGGGCATAATAGAATTTTTATGGATACCTAAGTTAAATAGAGAGAAGATCAAAAGTTATGTAAGCTATGAAGGATTAGAAAATTTGCATACGGCCTTAAATAAAAATAAAGGGATATTATGTTTAGCAGCTCATTTTGGAAGTTGGGAGTTAGGGCCAATTGCACATTCATTATATGGTTATCCTTCAAGTTTTGTGGCTAGGCCAATAGATAACATCTATCTTGATAAATGGATTAATAAATATAGATGTAAATTTGGGAATAAGGTTATTCCCAAGAAGAATGCAATCAGGCATATTTTAAGAGATATAAGAAATAAAAGACAGGTTGGTATTTTAATAGATCAAAATACCTCTCCTAGAGAGAGCGTATTTGTTAAATTTTTTAATAAGATATGCTCTACTACGCCCCTTTTAGCAGTAATTGCCTTAAAGACCGGGGCACCTGTACTCCCTACCTTTACAGTCCCTAATGATAAGGGTAAGCATACGATATTAATCGGGCCTGAGATTAAATTAGATATCAAGGGAGAACTGGAGAGAGACATAATCGTTAATACTCAAATATTTACTAAGGTTATAGAAGACATAATACGTCAATATCCTGAATGTTGGTTTTGGATGCACAGGAGATGGAAGACCCAAATCCAGGAACAAATAGATGAATTGAAAAGGGTAAGGATGTTGGATGGAGAAACTCCTAATATTTAAGATATCAAAGATTAGATTTGCTTTGCCAGTAAAGAAGATTATCGAGGTTAAACCTTTTGGGGATATTAGGATTGATCATAACCAGGAGTGGCCTGTTATTGGTAAAGTTGATGTTCGAAGAGTTGAGGTGGTAGTAATAGATTTACTTGCTTATTTAGCAACAGAGAGAAGAAAAAGAGAAGATTACAGCGACTCAAAAGAGGTTGTTGTGTTATCTCTAGGTGATTTGATATATGGATTTATAGTGGATATCACCCTTGGAGTAATAGAAATTGATAGTAGGAGTGTTCTCCCCTTACCAAGGTATTTGCCAGGGGTAAAAAAAGAATTTTATCAAGGGCTAAAGAGGATTAATAGTGAATTAACTTTGCTATTAAATTATGAGTATTTGTTTGAAAGGAGGAGGTAAGATTATGAAACTAGCCCTGGATACGTCTTATCTTTTGTTTATTGTTAATTTCGTTAGTTGTGCATTTAAGTTAACAGAAGTTGATAGGGTAATTAGTTTTTCATCAGATATTGATGTCGTAAGTATTCCAGGCAGTAAATATTTTATAGAAGGGATTACTGAATGGGATAATCATGTTTTACCAATTTTTAATTTAAGAAAATGGTTTAATTTGCAGGAAAATGTTTATAAAGATAGAGAATGGGTAATAATAATAATTAAAATAGATAATGAAAAATATGGGTTTTTGGTAGATAATGTAATATCTATAGCTACCTTAGAAATGCTGCAGAAAAGTACGGCTAATGGTGAGGCTGAGATATCAATGCCTGTGGATAAGAGGTTTATAAGAGAAATAATCTACATTAACTGCCACCCTTTTATAATCCTTGAATTAGAACAATTATTTCACCTCTAAGTGACCTCTGTAACCGAGCAAAATGTTATAAGCTTTTATGGTTGCTTATTAGTGTCAGTGTAAGATAGAGAAAGCATTAATCACTGTCACTGTCAATAATTAAACAGGAGGATAGTAAGTCTATGGATGATAAATTAGAGCTAGATAATCAACTAGGGTCACAGGATATTGATGCGTTATTGTCGGATAAGGAAGGGGGACTTTTAGATGAAATAGTTTTAGATGATAGCCTTAAATCTAATGAAGATATACTTGACCAAATCGATATCGGATCGAGTGAACTCAGTGATGACATAGAGAAGAAGGGTGGATCTAAAAAAATAATACTGGATAACAATATAGGTAATGCCTTGGATACTTTGGATATAAATTTAGAGGACTTATTAACTGATAATATTAAATCGGAGATTGAAGTACCTGCTGACAATGAAAAAGATAATCAACTCGACCAATTTAAGGTAAGTGAATTTGGTCTTGGAGGAGGAATTGAATTAGAGGATATTCAATTTGATGAGTTACCAGAAAATGATTTATTATCAGAGAAAGATTTAGATATATCCTCCAAAGAAGATAGTGATTTATCGTTTGACGAATTAGCAGGTAAAGTAATAGAGGGAGATAGTACAGAGGGTATCTGGAATAGTGCTGAATTTGTATCAGATGAAGATATAAAAATTGATTCTAACTTTGAATTAGAATTAGACGAGGAGATAGCTAAAGAACAATCGAATGGTATTTCATTAGAAGAATTTAAACTTGATGAAGTTGATTTTAGTGGAGATGATCTAGATACATTATTAAAATCGATTGAGGTTCCAAAAGAAATAGATGGAAAAGATAACAGAGGGATAGATATTACCGATGTTATATTAGATGGGTTATCACCCGAATTACCAGTTTTAGATAAAGAGATATTGAAAAGCAATCCGTTAGAGGGTATTGCTATTATTGGTAGTAGAAATAAAGAAGCTGAACGAAAAGATGAAGGTATCCCTAAGTTAAAAGTTGATGACATAGAAAAAGTGAGTGGAGTAGAGATTGCCCCTGAAGGAGATAAGATAGGAGGGATAGAGGTATTAGATAGTTTAGAGACGTTTCATTTAGAAGAAGCTGAACAAAAGGATGAAGGTATCCCTGAGTTAAAAGCTGATGATATAGAAAAAGCGAGTGGAGTAGAGATTGTCCTTGCAGAAGACAAGATAGAAGGGATAGGGGTATTAGATAGTTTAGAGACGTTTCATTTAGAAGAAGCTGAACGAAAAGATGAAGGTATCCCTGAGTTAAAAGCTGATGACATAGAAAAAGTGAGTGGCGTAGAGATTACCCCTGAAGGAGATAAGATAGGAGGGATAGAGGTATTAGATAGTTTAGAGACGTTTCATTTAGAAGAAGCTGAACAAAAGGATGAAGGTATCCCTGAGTTAAAAGCTGATGATATAG
>JAZDLJ010000025.1:0-8287 GCA_043802115.1 bacterium
ATATATCAGCATTCTGGAGGACTTATTGTTGGCCTTTAGGATACCAGTTTTTACAAAAAAAGCGAAAAGAGCAGTTAGCGTACATCCAAAATTTTATTTTTTTGATACAGGCGTCTTTCGTTCTCTTCGTCCATCAGGTTATTTAGATAAACCTGAAGAGATCGAGGGAAGCGCTCTGGAAGGATTAGTCGTTCAACATCTTAGATCCTGGAATGCATATAGAGGAGATGGTAATAATATACATTTCTGGCGAACATATTCAGGTCTTGAGGTTGATTTTGTTATCTATGGTCAGGATGGAATCTGGGCTATTGAGGTAAAAAATACCGCTCATATCCGCGGCAATGATCTTCAGGCCTTACGAGCTTTCAAAAGTGATTTTCCTCAATGTAATGCCCTTTTACTGTACCGAGGTAAAGAACGGTTTAAAATACATGATATATTATGCGTCTCTTGTGAAGAATTTCTTGTTAATTTACATCCTGATAAGAGTCTAATCTCTTATTTAACCTGAAGGAGTCTTACCATGAAGTCCAAGGTTTATTTCATTGACATGCGAACAAGATATAACCTAAATATCTTTCAAAAACTAGATAAATTATTAAACGCTAGTCCTGAATTTAAAGGATTAATCAACAAAAAAGATCTCGTAGCTATCAAAACTCATTTTGGAGAACAGGGGAATCTTAGTCATATCCACCCTAAATATATCCAATTTATGGTTAATAAGATTAGAGAATATCAAGGTCATCCTTTTATAACTGATGCCAGTTCAGTATATGCAGGAACTCGCTCAGATGCGATCTCACATTTAAACACTGCTATATCCAATGGCTTTGCGTATGCTACTATTGGTGCCCCTCTGATTATTGCTGATGGATTAAAAGGAAATAGCGAGGTAAAGATACCAGTGGATTTGACCCATTTTAAAGAGGTCGCTATTGCCAAAGATATTTATGATGCTGATAAAATGATCTGTATGAGTCATTTTAAAGGTCATGAATTAACAGGATTTGGTGGGGCTATAAAAAATATTGGTATGGGGCTGGCTGCTAAGTCAGGAAAACTTGCTATTCATTCTACTACCAGACCCTATATCAGCAAGGATTGTCTAGCTTGCGGGCTTTGCATCCCTCATTGTTCTCAGGGGGCTATCTCTATCCAAGATAACAAGGCCTGTATAAATTATGAAAAGTGTATCGGTTGCGCTCAATGTATTATTAGTTGCCCAAATGAGAAGATAAGGATAAGATGGGATGAGTCTACGAAAAATGTCCAAGAAAAAATTTGCGAGTATGCCTATGGTTTATTAAAGGTAAGAAAGATCGAGACCTTTTATTTAAATTTTATTATCAATATCACTCCTGTTTGTGATTGTTATAATTACTCTGATACACCAATAATCCCTGACATAGGGATTCTGGCTTCAAATGATATTATAGCTATAGATCAGGCCTGTGTTGATCTTGTGAATCAAGCCGAAGGGATTAAAAATACCGCCTTAAAACAAAATCTCTCTAAAGGAGGTGATAAGTTTAAGGGACTTTTCCCCCAGATTGATTGGGATGTTCAGCTTGCTTATGGGGAAAAGATTGGGCTT
Source organism: bacterium (assembly GCA_043802115.1). Taxonomy (GTDB): domain Bacteria; phylum SZUA-182; class SZUA-182; order JAZDLJ01; family JAZDLJ01; genus JAZDLJ01. The sequence goes on from JAZDLJ010000025.1 coordinate 1,601, forward strand.
GGGACCCGTAACTATGAGCTGCAAAAGGGATAAGATAGCTTTTTTACTTAATAATTTTTACAGCTCATATTCCATATTTTTACTTATTCAGCCATAAAGTAACATTTTAATAAAGAGTATTTAACCGATTAATATTTTGATTTCCCAAAAATAACACTTGCAAAGGCCATAAAATAAAAAAGCTATTTTATGGCCTTTGCAAGTGTAAAAGAAGGAGTATGAAAATGAAATTTAAAATTTCTATTTTAATTTACGTTACTTCCTTGCTGTTATTAGCCCAAATAACTCTCGCCCAACAGATTGAATATCTTGACCCAACTCCTTTAACAAGTATAATAAAGATAAAAGCCCAAGCTGTAACTTCAGAGAAGGTCTTAGTACCTTTAATTACCTGGGGTGGTGATGTAGCTACAATATTATCTGATATAAACGGAACTTTTAAAGAAGAAGGTTTAGAGGTAGAACTATTTGTTGAAAATAATTTTCCAAAACAGGTTGAGACCTGCTTATCAGGTAAAACTCCGTATTTACGTGGAACATTGGGAATGATTAATGCCGCATCTGAGATATTTAAAAACCAAGGTAAGGATCTTATAGTCATCTATCAGATGACCTGGTCTACTGGTGGCGATGCCATGGTAGCTCGGCCTAAAAAAAATCTATCCAATATAGGCACAGTTGCCCTCCAGTTATACGGGCCTCACATGGATTATGCGGCTAATCTTTTTAAAAACGCTGGTCGACTTTCATCAATAAAATTTAAGTGGTTAAAAGAACTAACCTTACCAACTTATGAGACAACCAAGACCGTCGATCCAATAACTGCCTTTCAGGGAGATAAATCCCTTGATGCAGTCATGTGCATTATCCCCGATGCCTTAGCCCTGACCTCTGGAGGAGGTGAAGGAACTGGAGCAGCAGGATCAGTTAAAGGGGCTACAATCCTATTATCAACTAAGACAGCCTCTCGAATTATAGCTGATGTCTATGCTGTTCGAAAAGATTATTTTGAAAAACATCGCAACAAGGTACAAAATTTTGTGCACAGCCTTATTAAGGGCGAAGAAAACTTAATTGATTTAATAAAAGATAAAACAAATCAACAGACAAGATATCAACAATTGTTAACTAAGTCAGCAGGATTATTATTGGATTCGCCCAAGGCTACCGCTGATATCGATGCTTTATTAAATGATTGTGAATTCGTTGGTTATGATGGAAATATACAATTTTTTACTGGCAAAGGGACAACAAGATCTTTTACCACCCTGAATAATGAGATCCAGGGCTCGTTTATTCAACTTGGTCTTATGAATAAAAATCTTTCCCTTGCCTCTGCTGATTGGGATTTTAATTCCTTAGCCAAAGGTCTAAAATATACTACCAATATCCCTATCCCTCAAAAAAAATTCGATGTAAAAAAGGTAGCAGCTAAAATAGAAAAAAATATCTCCGTTGAACCAACTACCTGGGCAGAAGAAGGGACACTCTTTGAAGTAGAGATCACCTTTGAACCTAACCAAAGTGATTTTAGTGAAAAAAGATATGCCAATGATTTTGATAAGGCCTTAAATATTGCCCAGACGTATGGTGGATCGCTAGTTGTTATTGAAGGGCATTCAGATCCTCTAGGGATACTTAAAGCGCGTCAGGCGGGAAAATCTCAGGTAGAAATTGGTTTAATGGAGCAACAGGCCAAAAACCTGTCTCTTCAGCGAGCCAATTCAGTTCGGAACAGTTTTTTAAGTTATTGCAAAGGTAGAGGTTTCACCCTGGATGAGTCGCAATTTTTGGGTGTTGGTCTTGGCGGTAGTTCTCCTAAATTTAATCCTCCCAGGACAAAGGAAGAATGGGCTGCAAATCGACGGGTTGTCTTTCGGATTAAACAGGTTGAAGCTGAACTTGGTGAATTTACACCGTTAAATTAAATGAACTTACCCAAAAATTCAGTTTTTTTGAATTTTGGGATAGGTTCATTTATTTGTGTTGGTTCAAAACGGAATCAGAGCTTTCTCCGATTTTAGATAGCAATAAAATAATAATGATTATCTCTTAGGCTCTGTCACGAAATAAGTTTTACAATTCACGCTCAGATTTAGGTTAGATTTTGTCGATCTGATTGAGCAAAACCGCAGAACTAGCAGGGCTAATTCGAGGATTTTGCGATTGAGGATCGGCAAAAGATAGCCTGAAGATGAGATGTCAAATGTATAAGTTGTTTTGTGACAGAGCCTTAGAGGGTGACTGAATTTTATGTGTTCCATTAGTGAATCGATCTTACTTTGAAGAATTATTGGGCAAAGGGAGTTGGTTTATAAAGGAGGATTTTGATGAAAAAGTACTTACAAAGATTATTGTATCTAAGTCTAAGTATTTTGTTTTTATTAGTTATAGGATGTAAATCAAATTTAGAAGAGGACGCAACTGAAAAAAAAATAGACCTTGGTAATATAAAAAGGATAGATATCCCCCTAGATGAAAGCTCTGCTACAGGAGAGGCCTCTTTGACACGCAACTTTTATTTTATCTTTGATGGTAGTGGGAGCATGGATGATCCTCCTGATAAAGGATGTAGTGGAGACCAATCCTTTTCAAGGAAGATAGACGGGGCTAAGTGGGCGATCCAGGAATTCATCAAAAAGGTACCAGATGATATTAACCTCGGTCTCTATATCTTTGATTCAAATTACGTCCAGAAAGAGGTAATTCCTCTTGGAAATAGCAATCGACAACGATTTCTTGAGGTCATAAATCAGGTCAGAGCTGGAGGCCAAACGCCTTTGGCGGAGGCAATCCATTTTGCCACTGATCAACTAGTAAAACAATATAAGAAACAGCTAGGGTATGGTGAGTACAGATTAGTTGTTATTACTGATGGTATGGCGGAGAATATACCAGAAGCCTCTCTCTATGCAGCTCAATATGGGATACCAATTTATGCAATTGGATTGTGTATTGGCCAGGATCATCCCTTACGACAGTATGCCTTATCATATCGAGCGGCGGATAATTTTACTGATCTGGCTAGAGGATTAGAGGAGACAGTGGCTGAATCACAGGTGTTTGATGCAAAAGAGTTTGAATAAAGGAGGTAATATAAAATGCGTTTTTTTAATACAGCAGGACCAGTTGATGATAAGAGACATTATTGTCTCTCCCCAATTGATCGGTTTAATCTCACAGAAATAGCATCACTTATTGATCAGGAAAAATATTTTGTCCTGCATGCGCCAAGACAGACAGGCAAGACTACCTGCCTCCTTGCGCTTATGGAATATCTGAATAATACAGGCAAATATTGTGCCCTTTATTTCAATGTAGAATCAGCCCAGGCAGCCAGAGGGGATGTTCGCCAAGGCATGAGAGCCATATTGGATGAGCTGGCCTCAAGTGCGCTTTATTTCCTGGAAGATAATTTTCTCGAAGCACATTGGGAGGAGATATTGGAGAAGAGTGGAGAATATGCAGCTTTTGGTAGAATACTCTCCCTTTGGGCTGGAGAAAGCCAACTGCCAGTAGTTCTTTTTATAGACGAAATCGATTCACTAGTAGATGATACACTTATTTCCTTATTGCGACAGTTAAGAACCGGTTACAACAAACGCCCTAAACAATTTCCTCAAAGTATCGTTCTCTGTGGAGTACGTGATGTGCGGGATTACAGGATCCACTCATCTAAAGATAAGGCTATTATCACTGGTGGGAGTGCCTTTAATATTAAAGCAGAATCCCTTAGACTCGGGAATTTTTCTAAGGAAGATGTAGTAACCCTTTATAGACAACATACTGATGAGACAGGGCAGAAGTTTCTTCCTGATGTGATAAATACTGTCTGGACGCTGACCAGTGGGCAACCCTGGCTGGTAAATGCGTTAGGATATGAGGTTTGTTTTAAGATGGAAGAAGGACATGACCGGAGCAGGCCAATTACAATAAAAATGATCGAGCAGGCCAAAGAAAATATTATCCTGAGGAGAGATACACACATTGATCAACTTGCTGATAAATTACAGGAGGAAAGGGTTCGTCGGGTTATCGAGCCTATCTTAGGAGGACTCAAAGAGCCAGAGAATATCCCAACAGATGACTTATTATATGCCATAGACCTGGGTTTAGTTAAGGTTGATAAACAATTGCAGATAGCTAATAGAATATATCAAGAGGTTATCCCAAGGGAACTGACCTACAGTACTCAGGTTACCATCTCAGAGCAGACCTCATGGTATGTTGATTCAAATGGCAGGTTAGATATGGAGAAGCTCCTTAGTTCATTTCAGGAGTTTTTTCGTGAACACTCAGAAAGTTGGGTAGAGAGGTTTCAGTATAAAGAAGCAGGCCCACAACTATTATTACAGGCATTTCTCCAGAGGATTATCAATGGCGGTGGAAGGGTAGATCGGGAATATGGTCTTGGGAGGAAACGAACAGACCTTTTCCTTATCTGGCCATATAAAGAAGGTGTACAAAAGGTAGTGATCGAGCTTAAGGTGCTCCATACCTCCTTAAGTGATACTATTAATGAAGGGTTTAAACAAACAGTTGGGTATATGGATATCTGCGGTGCTAATCAAGGTCATTTGGTTATCTTTGATCGAAATAAAGGTAGGAGTTGGGAAGAAAGGATATTTAAACGTCTGGAGGAATATCAGGGGAAGAAGATTACGGTCTGGGGGATGTAAAAACTGGTGATGCTAAACAAGTAGTGCTAATGTGTGTTAAATTTGGGTTAATTCATTAAATTTCTATCCCTTAGCACTACCAATTTTGAAACAATTTCTGAAACAATTAAGGTCTAAGAATTATGAGTTTAAAAGCTGAACAAAAAATACTTGGTAGTCAAATCACTGACTTTGAGCCAACAGTTTACACAACTGGTGCGCATCTAATACCTTTAAAAATTATTATTAATGGAATTGAAAAATATGTTTGGGTTGTGAATGAGTTTGATAATGATACTTTTTTAGATGGTAAAAATTGTAGTGTAACTGTCATTGCTGACAATAAAAATAATCTTATTATTCAATCTTAAATGGAAAAAATTAATTGGATATTTGGACGAGGAGCTTCAATTGCTTGTGGATTAGATTGGCAGGTACCTGAAGGATGGAAAAGTCTACCGAGGGAAAGCCAAATCGAAAAGATTAAAAAGGCATTAAGGCATGAAATGGAAAATCCCAATTTAGATACAAGTTTATACAGTGACCTATTAACAATTCTTTCCTCAAAAACTAATAATGGCTGTAACCATAGATTTATTACAACGAATTGGGACTATTTACTTCAGAGAGAAATATTAAGATTAAATTTACGTGTATTGCCTTGCTGGTTGGATACTAGTCATGTATATCATTTGAACGGCACTGTTGAAGAGCCAGAATCAGAAGACAGGAGTCCTTTTTTATTAGAAACTGACCCTCCACAGCAAAGGAAACCAACCTTCGAAGCTAATATGGCATATAATAAACTCATTTGGGATTCTTTAGTTATTGTTGTTGGGATGTCGTTTAAATGCAAAATGGATCAATATTTATTACAGGCAATTGGTGAGGCAAATCTTTCCAAATCCCTGTGGATAATAGTAGATCAAAATAAAGAGGTAATAAAAAATACGTCTAATTTAATTAGGAAAACCATACCTTATACACAAATTCAGCCAGTCTACAAAGAATTTAAAGAATGGGTTACTTTAGGCTTTCCTGAACTAATCGAAAAGAAAATTTTATCCAATTAATATTACAAAATTATTTAAGGAAGGAGAACTTATATGAAAAATTTATATTTTGTATTATTATTTACAATTTGTTATTTAATGTTGGGTTGTACAACCACTTCCTCTATAGTTTCTGAAGCCCAACCTTTATCTATCAATAAGTTAAGCAAAGGATACCATTTCGCAGTAGCTCCTTTTACTGGAGCACCTAATTCAGATGAGACTGGTATAATAGCCCAAAAAATCGTAACAGATTTGCTTGTTACTAAAAATTATGAGGCAACTTTAGTGAGTCCCTCAAAAGTGGATTCCTACTTTCGTACAGAAGCTTTAGTATTGAGTGAACATGATTATCAAGCACTCGAAACTATGGCAAGTTCATTAAAAACCGATATTATAATATGGGGGAATATTAATCAATATACACCATATAGCTTTAATAGATTAGCGCCAGCAACTCCTCCTTATATCGAAATGACATTATTTGGATTTCAGAGGGGTAATTTAAAAATAGCAAAGGTTAAGGGACATAAACAGGGGGGATTACCTATAACTATATGGGATAGACAACCAACTTTTGAGGATATTGCTAAACCTTTAGCCGATACCCTTCTTCGAGACCTTATTTATTAATTTTTATCTAATGAAGCATTGAGACACAGCAATTCTAATTATGAAAAAGTGCAAGGTAGGAAAAGTGGGAAAAATTCTTAAGTCTTTTTCTCCATTTCTCCAATATTCCCCTTTTCTCTTTAATTTTTTTTATGTTCTAAAGAAGTCAAAATAAGATTTTTTGGTTCTTCTGCAATTTTTGTTTAAGACAGATTGAAATTTTTAAAAGAGAGGTATAACCTTTGAAAAATGCAACCATCGGCGCGGTATTACTGGTCTTAATAGGAACCATCGGAATAGTTGGTTATTTTTTTCTTAAACCTTTCCTTTTCAAAAGGAACATCCTGAAAACCTCAGATGCTCAA
>JAZDLJ010000035.1:0-6308 GCA_043802115.1 bacterium
TGTAAGACAATTTCCAGCCCAGGTATTTGATAAGGTAAATGAAAACTTCTATCGGATCACCTTTTATGAGCTCTGCACACGATATCTCTCCCACGCCTTTACCTTTGCTATTGAAACCAATTATCCAAGTGGCCGCAGTGATTGGGAGATGTTGGGTAAATTTCATACCAAATATAAACATCAAAAGTTTCTAGTTGAATTTAAGCATTATAGTAATAAAGAAGGTAACAAGTTAAAAATTTTAAGGTTTAAAAATGCCCAAAAAGAGGATATTGATCAGGTAAAAGGTTATGAGCAAGATATCCTGAAGCAGTTTCCTTATTTTAAAATTAGGAGTTATGTTATTTATATTGTTGGGAATAAAGGGTTTAGGTGTTTTGAGGTGTTAGGAGCAGGAGGGAATGATGAATAAAAAAATACCTTATGCAGTAGCAAATTTTGAAGAAATAAAAGGAGGAAAACACATCTTTATAGATAAAACAAGATATATTACAGAATTAGAAAAATATAAGATACCTGTCTTTCTTCGACCTCGCCGTTTTGGAAAGAGCCTCTGGTGCTCCCTACTTGAGTGCTATTATGATATTAATAGGAAAGATAAATTTGATGAACTCTTCAATGATCTGTACATAGGCCAAAACCCAACCCCTGAGAAGAATAAATACCTAGTGATGCGCCTCGATTTCTCTGAGATAGAGGCAAGGCCTGATACTAAATTTATTGAGGCGCGTTTTTTAGTGGTATTTAAAAGTGCAATAAGTGAATTCCTTGCTGCCTATAAGGATTATTTTAAAGATATCCATTTTAATGATGAGGCTACCGCCTCTGATATTTTAATAACTGTCTTATCGTATATAAAATCCAATAATCTCCCCCCAGTCTACCTCATCATCGATGAATATGATAACTTTACTAATCAACTCATTACTGCCCACCTTGACGAATTCTATTATGAACTAACCACTGGAGATTCATTCTTAAGGAGTTGGTTCAAGGTAATTAAGGCTGGGATAGGAAAACGGACTATTGAGAGAATCTTTATCACAGGGATCTTGCCAATAACAATTGATGATCTAACAAGTAGTTTTAATATTGCTGAGATAATCACTCTGGAAGAAAGAACCCTTGGGATGTTAGGTTTTACTCAAGATGAGGTGGATGGATACTTAGAAGAGGTATATGTTTCCTATAACCTGGATAAGGCAAACATGCCTGAGGTAAAGCAGATCCTAATTGAAAATTACAATGGCTATAAATTCCTGCCTGATAGTAATGAAAGATTCTATAATTCAACGATCCTAACCTATTTTTTGAAAAATTTTGCATTAGGTAATGGGAAAATTCCCCGCGAGATAATCGATGACAACCTTCGAATAGATGTAAGCTGGATCAGGAGACTGACTCAGAAGGAAGAAAATGCCAAGGAGGTACTAGAAACCTTACTCTTGGAAAAGGAACTCCCATATGATAATGATATGATCACCTCAAAGTTTGACATGAATCATTTTTTTGAAAAAGATTTTTATCCATTAAGCCTTTTTTATCTTGGTATGCTTACCTTCAAAAACGAGTTCAAGATGCAATTCCCTAATCTAACTATGAAAAAGATATTTACTGAATATTTTAATATAATAGAAGATATTGAGGTCTCAAAGGGGTATACAGGGATATTTGAGCGATTTATAACTGACCTGGATATTGAGGCATTATTTAAAGGCTATTGGGACGTATATGTAAAACAATTACCAGCCCAGGTATTTGATAAAATAAATGAAAATTTTTATCGAATCACCTTTTATGAATTATGCACCCGGTATCTCTCCCACGCCTTTAACTTTGCTATTGAAACCAATTATCCAAGCGGCCGCAGTGATTGGGAGATGTTGGGTAAATTTCATACCAAATATAAACATCAAAAGTTTCTAGTTGAATTTAAGCATTATAGTAATAAAGAAGGTAACAAGTTAAAGATTTTAAGATTTAAAAAGCCTAAAAAAGAGGATATTGAACAGGTAAAAGGGTATGAGCAAGATATCCTGAGGCAGTTTCCTTATTTTAAGATCAGGAGTTATGTTATTTATATTGTAGGGAATAAGGGGTTTAGGTGTTTTGAGGTAGAATCAAGATAGACAAAAAATAGTTTTTTTATTTTCTGCCTATCTTGATTCTATCTTTTTTTTAAAAAAATTATTTGTGTTGGTTCACAGGGAATCGGACTTTTTCATTCAATATGGTAATAGCTTTTCCTCTAATCTCTTACAAACCTTACTTTCTTTGGACGTCAGGATGAGCGAAGCCTCAAATAGTCGTCCCCCTTTGCCCAACAATCCTTCAAAGTGAGATCGACTTACAGATGGAACACATAAACTTCAATCACCCCCTAGAGATAATCTTTTTATTTTTTTCGCTATCTTAAATTGGATAAAAGTCCGATTCCGTCTGAAGCAACACACTATGTCATAAGTTAGCTCTCTCACTTCTTCTTCTATAGCGGTATTAACTGCCCTATTAAGCAATATCAATAGATCGATATCAGAGTATTTTTCAGAATCTCCTCTTGCCTTTGATCCAAAAAGAATGACTTCAGTATCTGGAAATTTTTTAATAATCCCTGATTATAACGGATTTAGGGGAGGAAAATTTTTTTAGCATTTTCCATTATTGTTTATGGTATTACCTGAGTTTCAAAGTTATAAAAAAAAACCATCAAAAAAGTATTTAAAAACAAAAAAATACAAAAAAAATTTTGTCGTACCTAACTTTTAATTTGATTTACTCTTTGTTTTATAGTATGTTATGCTTAATATAAGGGCTATTGTCGTACCTAACAAAAGAGCGATTTCAAATAGAAAATATTTTTAGAGTTTTAAAAAAATCTTTTTACCCGTGCTTTTAAACTTCTTCTTATTTTTGTATAAGTAAGAATAATAAATGGATATTAAGAAAATATATATACATCAATTGGTTACAAACGCTACTCGAAGATAATTTAATACAGCAAACTAAAAGTTAGGTACGACAAACACCCGCTCAATTATCTTTTTATTATCAATACATTAGAGCTGTTTTCTTTTCATAACTTTGAAACTCAGGTATTATAAAAATAAAAATTCACCATTAAACAATGAAAGGACGGACAATATTGAAAATAGCCAAATTAAATCAACTCCTCGTAAAAACCGTACAATAGTTGTACCATTTAATCAAGATAAATATGACGATATTATTTTAGATACTGTTCAGAGCTAATCTTGATCAATTTGTTAAGTTACACCCCGAACTTTTTCCACATGAGATTGTCTCAGGATATCAGATGAAAGAGCTATATTTTTCAAAGAAGCAATCCACCTATCTTCGCCGAATTAAGATAGCGGGCACTAATTTTACTGTTCGTCCATGTTTTGTTATGCCCTATATGACTGGAAATGTAGCCGATGTAGAAAAGGTCTTGTTCTTACGAAAGTTTGATGTACCTTTCTGGGCATTATGTTATGTCTTCGGCAAAGACGCCATGCATTGGTATAGAATGGAACAATCCCTTGGACGAAATAGTATTGTTGGGACTACAATTAAAAGCCCTGAAATTTTACCTCAACATCTAGCTGCGGATGAAAAACATACACGCATACTAGGGGAAAAAGTCTACGTAGCTACATCTGTCGCCAATGAATGTATTTTAGGCGCTTCAGTAGCTAACGAAGCAGATGAAGAGGCATTAACTCAGGCCTACAATGTATTTAAAACTGAAGCTCAATCTTTAAACCCAGATTATTCTCCCCAAACAGTTAATACCGATGGATGGCAAGCTACTAAAAAAGCATGGAAAACTATCTTCAAACCTATTACCGCCATCGGGTGTTTTCTGCATGTATTTATAAAAATAAGAGATCGTTCTAAAAAAAAGTACAAAGAGTCCTATCAACAAGCTGCTGATAAACTATGGGATTGCTATAAGGCCAAAACTAAGAGTTCTTTTTCTCAAAGAGTTAGGCGAATTCATGAATGGGCTACTAAGATAAGCATACCCAATGTTATACTTAATCCCATTCAAAAACTACATAACCATCTATCTGATTTTGCCAGAGCCTATGATTTTCCTAATGCACATAGGACAAGCAATATGCTTGATCGACTTATGCAAAGAATGGATCGCCATCTTTTTACAGTGTGCTATTTTCATGGCTCACTTTCATCTGCTGAACTCAATATTAGAGGATGGGCTCTTATCCATAACTTTGCACCTTCTAACCCACTAACAGTGAAAAAGTATAATGGTTTTCAAAGTCCAGCTGAAAGGCTTAATTAGTTTCGCTATCATGATAACTGGTTAAAAAATCTCCTAATATCAGCTTCATTAGGAGGATTTAGGGGGCCTCCCCTAAATCCGTTATAATCAGAATATTTTATAGAGCGGATATGGTTATCTATTATTTTTGAAAAAGATAAAGTTTTTCTTACCAATCTTGAAATCCTTTGTCGGAGAGTACAGTTAGTCCGTTCAATATGACATGTTTGCCCAGTTTCTTTGCCAACAGCTCGATGTCGACAGGCTGGCACAACTTTTTCATAGGCATGCCAAAAATCAGAATAGCAAATCGCACATTGACGATAAACAGGAGGGAGAGAATCCCATAGCTTTTTGGCATCTTCTTCTCCTCTATCTCCAACATGAAAACCGACTATCTGGCTTGTAGCTCGATCTATTGCCAGCCAAATCCATTGTTTATTTTCCTTGCTCCCAACGAAGCTCCACATCTCATCAAGCTCGATAGTTATTTTGCTTTTCTCTGGTTTGACGATTCCCATATCTTCGGGAATTTCACTAGTCACTTGGCGAAAAAAAGCAAGTAGCCATATTAATGAAACATTCATATCACGGCAAATACCTAGTAAGGAAATCCTTTCTAGTAATAATTTTTTTATCGTCTCTCTTTGCTCAATAGTAATACTTTTTTTTTGATTATCAACTACAAATTGTCTCCCACAATTTTTACATTGGTAATTTTGTTTTCCATTATGAATATGACCGTTCTTTTTGATTTTATTAGCTTGACAAGATGGACAATTCATTAGAGCTCCTTTTGAGTTAAGGATTAAAATTAAGAAATAATTCCCTATTATATTACTCTAATGAATATCGTCTACTTCTTGTAATCACATTAGCATTACTTGTTTAGCACTACCATTTTTTTCAAAGTTACATCCCCCAGACGGTAATCTTCTTCCCTTGATATTCCTCCAACCGTTTAAAAATCTTTTTTTCCCAACTTTTCCCTTTACTCCGATCAAAGATAATCAGATGACCTTGGTCAGTACCACAGATATCCATATAACCTACGGTTTGTTTAAACCCCTCATTAATGGTATCGCTTAAGGAGGTATGAAGCACCTTGAGCTCAATCACCACCTTCTGAATTCCTCCTTTATAAGGCCAGACAAGAAAAAGGTCTGTTCGTTTCCTTCCAAGCCCGTATTCCCGATCTACCCTCCCACCACCATTGATAATCCTCTGGAGGAATGCCTGTAATAATAGTTGTGGGCCTGCCTCTTTATACTGAAACCTCTCTACCCAGCTTTCTGAGTGTTCACGAAAAAATTCCTGAAATGAACTAAGGAGCTTGTCCATATCCAATTTGCCATTTGAGTTGACATACCAAGATGTCTGCTCTGAGATGGTAACCTGGGTACTGTAAGTCAACTCCCTGGGGATAACCTCTTGGTATATCCGATTAGCTATCTGCAATTGTTTATCAATCTTAACTAAACCCAGGTCTATAGTATATAATATGTCATCTGTAGGGATATTCTCCGGCTCTGTAAGCCCTCCTAATATGGGCTCAATAACCCGTCGAACCCTTTCCTCCTGTAGTTTATCAGCTAATTGATCAATATGTGTGTCTCTTCTCAGAATGATATTTTCTTTGGCCTGCTCGATCATCTCTACGGTAATCGGCCTGTTTCGATCAGTTGTCTCTTCCAGCTCAAAACAGACCTCATATCCTAAGGCATTTACCAACCAGGGTTGGCCATTGGTTAACATCCAGACATTTTCTACGACGCCAGAAAAAAATTCCTGCCCGGTCTCTTCAGTATGTTGTTTATAAAGGGTTACTATATCTTCCTTAGAAAAATTTCCTAGTCGGAGAGATTTGGCCTTAATATTAAAGGCGCTTCCGCCAGTAATTATGGCCTTATCTTTAGAAGAATGTATCCGATAATCTCGTACATCCCTGACTCCACAGAGAATCACACTTTGAGGAAATTGTCTGGGACGTTTGTTGTAACCTGCGCGTAATTGTCGCAATACA
>JAZDLJ010000048.1:0-16653 GCA_043802115.1 bacterium
ACAGAGGCAATTTTACGGGAATCTGTGCTAAGAAAATTGACAAAAAGCCTACTAAATAACTCACTCCAGCAAAATTTTTGTCTTCTTTTGCCCCTAGATACCTAGAGAATACAGCATTTATTTTGGAAAGATGTCTAATATAGTTCTTCGATAAATTCTGGTAAGGGTAATTTCCATCTTTCTTGTTTATGATTTGCAAGTCCTCCAAATTTTTTTGGATTCATACCAAGTTCTCTTGCCATTTGAATATGCATATCGGATAGATAAAACTTCTTTTTTGCTTCAATCCATTTTTTATTTTTTTCTGTCATTTTTTAGAACTAACAATTAAGGAAAATATCTATAAATATCTTTACGATGAAGTACTCTGTAAAACACTAAAGTGCTCTTATTTTTAAATTCAAAACCTAATCGATAATCGCCAGTCCTTATTCTATAGAAAGTCTCTTTACCCTTTATTTTTTTTAAGCTGCCTATTTGACTAATATCTGGTAATTTAGGGATATCTCTAAAAACTAGAGTTTTTACCTCCTCTTTTATATCTTTAGGTAACTTCTCTAAATCTTTTAGAAAGGTATTTTTAAATTTAATCTCCATTTTTAAACCTTATTAGCTTTCTAGCTTCTTCTAAACTCACTTCTTCTTCATCTTCAACCTCTTCCATTGCCCTCATTAATCCTAAATCTAAAATCAATTCTTCGATTTTTTTAAAGTAGGCGTAGTCTAGTATTACGCCTTCTATATCTCCTTTATCATCTACTATGTAAGATTTAACTTGATGCATTTATAATGAACCTCCTTCCTAACTTCAATAATTTAATTGCATAGGAATTTTCATTTTTTTTAAGCGGGTTTCCGGGCGATCGAGTATTTAACCTTTTGATTATTAGAGTCATTGCGAAATAACTTTGGGTGTATATAAATTGTTGTAGTTTTCCCCCAAAGGGGGTTAAATGTTAGTAGCCGTGGGTTTTTAACCCACGGAAAGAAATTATATAAAACCTGCGTCCCCGAAGGGGTCGTACTAAATAAGGAACCTTTCGTCATAATAGTACGACCCTTTCAGGGACGGAAACTTGTTTTGAATCCTTTTCCCGTGGGTTAAAAACCCACGGCTACTAACATTCTTCCCCTTCGGGGAAGGTGGCAATAGTTAAAATTTTTATTCTACTGGACGTTTTTTTTGGAGCAAAAAAAGTCCGCCCGAAGGGCGTTAATTTAAACGGACCCACTTAAAAATCTCCTTGAAACCTCTTGTATAATTTTTTTAGAATCCCAATCTGGGTGAAGTCTTTTAAGATTTGCTATAAGCAAATCACGGGCAAACAACCAGAGATCAAAGCTTATTTTAAGCCTCTCAGCAGGTTTTTTTTTCGTAATACTTCAGCCATAACATCATCTACAACTTCAATTTGGCCTTTATCTAATCGCATTTGTTTCCCTAGTTATCCATTTTTTGCACATAACCACTAAATTTTTTCCTATCTGTTTAATCTTAGAGAGCGAATCAGAGAGTTTATATTTCATAATAAGCCTCCTTTTTTTAAGTGTAAAATTTAAAAAGAATAAAACTTGAAAGGTCTATAAAATAAAAAAACTATTTTATAGACCTTTCAAGTTTTATACCTTCTTCTCCCTCTGTTTATCTCCTTGAGCATCCCTTAAAAAAGCAAACCTTCCTTTAAACGAGTGACCCCACATAAATTCTACTGGCCCAGAAAGAGCATATAAACAAGCTAAGACAAACAATATAATTTGGGGAATTGCTATCACCACATATATTATAAGAAAGGCAATTACTAAGATGTTAAAGGGTTTTTTCTTCTTTAATTCCAACTCTTTTAAACTGTGATACTTAATATTACTGACCATTAAGAAAGCACAAACATAAGTTAATAGAGCTATAACTATCGGTTTATTTCCACTAACCCCCCAAAGATGTTCATGGAATATAATAAAGGTGGCTACCATGCCTGCTGCGGCAGGTATAGGAAGACCAGTAAAATATTTCTGTTGAAAGGGAGCTGATTGGACATTAAAACGGGCTAATCGCAAAGCCCCGCAACTCATAAAAAGACAGGCTGCTAACCAGCCGATCCGACCGTAGGGTTTCAGCGCCCATAGATACATTAAAATCGCCGGGGCAACCCCGAAAGAAATAACATCAGCCAGGGAATCAAATTCTATCCCAAAACGGCTCGTTGAATGGGTTAAACGAGCAACTTTACCATCGAGTCCATCAAAAACTGCGGCAAAGATTATAGCTATAGCGGCCTTATGAAAATCTTCGTTCATAGCTGTAACTATTGCAAAAAATCCTAAAATCATATTCCCCATTGTAAATAGATTGGGTAATACGTACACACCTTTTTTCATGTCAACTCACCCCTTGGGCAGTTGGTTTCTAAACCAACTTGGTAATCTCATCCAAATTTTTACATTTATAAATTTGTAAAGCTAATTTTTCTAATTTACTAATATCCTTTATATTTTTGAATTTTTCGAGGAAATCCTCTGGAATTTTATCAAAACGAGCCACTAAATATCCTCTAATCAATTCTATAATTCCTTCTCTCTTTCCTTCTCTCTTTCCTTCTCGTTCTCCTTTTTTAAAGGCGATCTGTCCAATATTACTCATTTCGGCTGTTAGTCCCATATCTGAATTACCTCCTGTTAATTCTTTTACTTCTTCATGGAGTAGTTCCTCTTTTTTATTAGATAAAGAAAGTAAAATATCTATAAAAATAAAAATTTTACGAATTTTTTCTTTTTCATATCCTGCCTTTAATAATAGTCTTATTAAACAAAGTTTAAATTGAAATCTCTTTTCTTCATTGTTGAGACTTTTTATATAGTATTTAGCTGCAAGGATAACTAAAGTAAAAGGGTTATTTGATTTTTCTAGTTCCTCTTCTTTTTGATCAATGATCTTGTAAGTCCTATACTTATATACCAAACTAGTTTGATAAAAATCATACTCATATCTCTCTGGTTTAAAATTTTTAAACTTATCTGTAAACAGTGCTAAAGCGACTATCTTCTTTTTATATCTATCAACCACCCTATAAAAATACGTAAACATCCTGTCAGGAAATTCTTCATCCTTATACCCTTGTATTTCTATATGAATCAATATCCATTTATCTGTTCCATCTTTTAAAAAGACCTTTACAAGCTTATCAATATATCTTTGCCTCTCTTCAGATTCAGGAAATAGGATGGCTAATTCTTTATCTAAGAAATCATAACCTCTGGAAAAATCTACATCTATATAGATGTCAGGCATAAAAAATATTAAAAAATCCTGAAATAGGTCCTCAATAATCCCTTTCCAAAGTATATCACTTTTTTGTTTTTTCTTAGACATTTTTTTTACGTATCTAATTTTTCATCTTTAATCCTCTTCTTTTCTCAATTACTTAGCTTTTATTTTTCAACTCACCTAAGACAGTCTCCCCACCTTTAACTTTATCCCCAATAGAAACATTCAACTTTGTTTCTATTGGTAAAAAGATATCCACACGCGAGCCAAATCTAATGAGACCAAAACGTTCCCCCTTAACTATTACATCTCCAGTTTTTACTTTACATACTATTCGACGGGCAATCAGACCTGCTATTTGTCTTACTAACAAGGTCTGATTGCCAGAAGATATTTTAACTGAATTTTGTTCATTTAATAGAGATGCCTTATCTTGAAAAGCGGGCAGAAATTGTCCAGGATTATAAATTATATCTTTTATTACCCCATTGCAAGGAGCACGATTTACGTGTACGTTAAAGACAGACATAAATATAGACACTAGGAGACTCTTTTGAGGTAAATCACGATCTTCCTGAACCTTCTTTATCTGAATTATTTTCCCATCAGCAGGGGAGACAAAGATGTTCTCCCCGCTAGGGATCTTGCGTTCTGGATCACGAAAGAAAAAGAGGGTAAAGATAGTTGAGCCTAAAAATAAGAAAGTAAATATCTTTATTCCTAGAAAGAATAAGATGACTGTAAGTAAGAATAATGGGATAATAAAGACCCATCCTTCTTTTGCAATTGGGAACGTTCTATTATTCATTTTAAGTCCAGTATCCCTAATTATTTTTTAATCCAGCTCATCATACTTCGTAATTTTTTACCTACTTTTTCAATAAGATGTTCTGATTGGTCTCGTCTTAAGGCATTAAATACTGGCCTATTTACCATGTTTTCTACTAACCATTCGCGGGCAAATTCACCTGATCTTATTTCATCAAGGATACATCTCATCTCTTCTCTTGTCTCTTCAGTGATAATCCTCTGACCTCTTGTAAGATCACCATATTCGGCTGTATCACTGATAGACTCTCTCATCCCACTGATACCTTTTTCATAGATAAGATCAACAATTAGTTTGAGCTCATGACAACATTCAAAATAGGCGATCTCTGGTTGATAACCTGCCTCAACAAGGGTATCAAAGGATGCCCTGATTAACTCTGAAACGCCTCCACATAGAACTACTTGTTCGCCAAATAGGTCTGTCTCTGTTTCTTCCCCAAAGGAAGTTTCAAGAACTCCAGCTCTTGTCGCCCCAATGCCTTTAGCATGGGCTAAAGCCAGATCTTTAGCCTTGCCTGTAGCATCCTGGTAAATACCAATTAAGGCGGGTACTCCAAATTTTTCGGTGTAGACCCTACGAACCAGATGCCCTGGTCCTTTTGGGGCAACCATATAGACATCTACATCTTTAGGAGGGACTATCTGTCCAAAGTGGATATTAAATCCATGGGAAAAAACTAAGGCCTTACCTTTGGTAAGATTGGGCTCAATACTTTCTTTGTAAACCTGAGCTTGAACTTGATCAGGGACTAGGATTTGAATAATATCTGCCTCTTTAGCTGCCTCTTCAGGGGATTTAACTGTCAGACCATCTTTTTTAGCTTGCTCACATTTTGGGCTATCTTTACGTAACCCAACAATGACCTTAAGACCGCTGTCTTTAAGGTTCTGGGCTTGGGCATGTCCTTGGCTGCCATAACCAATTACAGCGATGGTTTTGTTTTTTAGTAAATCGAGATTTGCGTCTTTTTCGTAATACATTTGTGCCATTGGTTTTTCCTCCACGGACAGAGGGCAGAAAGTTGTTTTTTACTTTCTGCCCTCTGTCCGTTTTTTACTTGCAACTGAGAGAAAGTAGTTTTTTTACTTTCTCTCAGTTGCAAGTGTATTTTTTACTATTTTTTTTTGTAATTAAAATATTAACCTAATAAAGTGCTCTTAAAAAATGTTACTTTATGGCAGCTATACTAAATATAAAAAAGGGGATATGATTTTAACTATAACTTTTTTGCACCTCCTATCTCTACTTGTACCTCGCTTTCGTCAAGGTCAAACACAGTTATTTTTTTCTCTGCTAATATATCCATAAACTTCAAACGATTTAATCCAGCTAATTGAGCAGCTTTACCTAGAGATAATTTTTTCTCTTGGTAATAATTAATTGCCGAGATTAAACGTATTTCCCGAGCTAAATCATCTCTCCCACTTTTAAGAGAGGCGAGTAGGTCTTCGGAGATATTAAATCTTATTTCTTCACATTTCATATTATTGTGTTCTATTGATTAGGGTAAGCCACTTGTTGCTAAATCTTTACAAGTTATTTAATAATTTCAGCTAATTGCATATCAGTTTTGATCAAGTTATTTACTACGGTTGATAAGTCTAAGTTCTTTTTTTCAGCGATATCTTCTATAAAAGAAAGGGCATCTGGTTCAAGGTAAATGGGTAGGTTTAATTTGATATCTGGTCTGTAGAATTTACCTCGTTCTCCTTTTGAAAAGTCATATTCTTTTTTCATCTTTTTTCCTCCTCGTATTGTCTTTTCTCAAAACTTGTAGCTCTACGGCTTGAAATTATGCGAATAACTACATTTTTATCATCAACCTGATTATATGTATGGTGAACTGTAAGTAAAATACCGTTCGAAGCTATTCCTAATGTGATCCATCTATCTTCATTAATACTGTGATCATCATCGTAAATTGATACTGCTTGAGGATCTTTAAATACTGTTGCTGAGTATTCAAAACGAACTCCATGCTTTTTTATATTTACTTTTGCTTTTTCTGGATTCCACTCAAAATTATATTGCAAATTTTACTCGATGATTATTTTGTTTTTATTTGTTTTGATCTTGGATATGTATTATGGTTACCTTTTTTATC
This sequence comes from bacterium, assembly GCA_043802115.1. Lineage (GTDB taxonomy): Bacteria > SZUA-182 > SZUA-182 > JAZDLJ01 > JAZDLJ01 > JAZDLJ01. The sequence goes on from JAZDLJ010000048.1 coordinate 6,199, forward strand.
CTAAATCCAATACATAAAAAGCAGAAATAATTTTAATTTTCAAAAGGGAAAAGCGTCCTTTTGAAAATTAAAATTACTTCTGCCTCCCGATCGCAATCTTCCCACTCCTCACAACCTCTTTAATCCCCAAAGGCCTTAAAAGTGTTAGCATCGCCTCAATTTTTTCATCATCCCCTGTTACCTCAATGGTAAAGGTTTTTGGATTAGCATCTACAATCTTACCTTTAAATATTTCTGTAATCCTCATGAGTTCAGCTCGTTGCTCAGGTTCAGCAGAGACTTTTATTAAAAGCATTTCCCTCTCTACAATACTGCCTTCAGGAAGATCAATAACTTTGATTACATTTATTAATTTATTTAACTGTTTAGTTATCTGTTCAAGGACACTGTCGTCACCTCGGGTAACAATTGTCATCCGCGAGACATCTGGATCGTTAGTCTCTCCAACTGAGAGGCTATCAATATTAAAGCCTCTGGCACTGAATAACCCAACAATACGGGCTAAAACCCCAAATTTATTTTCTACTAAAACTGAAATAATGTGTTTCATATCACTCCATAAATTCGTTAATGAACAACAAGTTCTCCCGCATAAGGTTTTATTTCAATCTTAAAAGCAGAAAGAAAATCCATCATAGCATCACTACCAAATCTTCAGGGATGTTTCCAGTATACTCAATCATATATTCCCGTGGTTTTAACTCTAACAGCCTTTTGTATACTTCATCCGTATCCTTGGAGTGATAGAGAATATCGCCTTCAATTACTTCAAAATCTTCGTCTACCTTCATAGATCCAATAAGTGCCCATTCGTCTTTATATTTTCTAAATATATCTTTTTTTTTCATGGCTTGAAGGCATCCTTCGGTTACGATTTACACTTTTTAAAAAAAAATTCATCCAAATCCAGGGCAGATAACAAAATATTAATTTTCAAAAAAATTACACTGGCAATCTGAATAAAATAAAAAAAACTATTTTATTCAGATTGCCAGTGTAAAACACTCCTCAACGGTAAAGCCAACGTCCCGGTCCTACCCAGTTCAACTATCTTATAAGGAGAAAGGAGTTTAATTAGATTATTGATGTTATGTTCAGTATCAGTAAGTTCTATAGTTAAAGTATTTTCAGAGATATCCGCAATCTTGGCTTTAAAGGCCTGGGCAATCTGAATTGCATCATTTCTTTTACTGCCATCAACATTAATAGTAATAATAGCTAGTTCACGAGCTATCGCATTTGTTGGTTTAAGGTCGATAATAGTAATAACATCAATTAATTTACCTAATTGGTTGCTTACCTGTTCCAAGGTGTGCTCATCACCTTTAACTACTATGGTTAACCTGGAAATTTCAGGATCTTCGGTTATCCCGGCAGTGATGCTTTCAATATTATATCCCCGACGGGCAAATAATCCTGCTACATGGGAAAGAACACCTGCATGATTTCTAACTAAGATAGATAAGATATGTTTCATTTTTCCTCCAACATCTCATTTATAGCGCCACCAGCCGGAACCATGGGAAAGACATTCTCTCCTTGGTCAACATGGAAATCTAAGAGAACTGGTTTGTTTATTGATATCGCCTTTTCTAAGGCAGGTCTCACTTCTTCCTTTTTGGTTATGGTAATTCCTTCTGCCCCATAGCCTCTGGCGATCATGGCGAAATCAGGATTATAGTTAAAACAGGTATGAGAATAGCGACGGTTAAAGAAAAGTTCCTGCCATTGTCGCACCATCCCTAAACAACCATTATTTAAGATGGCTATCTTAACAGGGATATTAGATTGTACGACTGTTGCCAGTTCCTGGATATTCATTTGAAAACTACCATCACCTGCGATATCAAAGACAATCTTGTCAGGACAACCCATTTGAGCCCCAATGGCAGCAGGAAAACCAAACCCCATTGTCCCGAGTCCTCCGGAAGAGATAACGTAACGAGGCCTGTTGTACTGATAATACTGATCATCCCAAATCTGATTTTGTCCAACATCTGTTGTAATAATTGCCTATCCTTTATTAAACTCGTAGATTTGTTCAATCACGTACTGAGGTTTAATTACAGAATCAGTCTTATTATACTTTAAAGGAAACCTCTCCTTCCATTCTTCAATCTTTTTAAGCCAAGCAGAGATATCAGGTGGTTCTACACTTTCATTGACTAATTGTAAGACCTTTTTAAGATCACCAACCACTGCAATTGAGGCTTTGACTATCTTTCCAATCTCTGCCGGGTCTATATCTATATGAATAACCTTTGCCTGAGGGGCGAATTTAGATACTGCCCCTGTGACTCTATCATCAAATCTAGCCCCTAAGGTAATAAGTAAATCACTTTCTGTTACTGCATAATTTGCATACCTGGTCCCATGCATCCCCAACATGCCCAGGGATAATCTATCTGTCCCAGGAAAACAGCCCATCCCCATCAGGGTAGTTGTAACAGGTATGGAGGTTTTTTTTACAAAGGTTACTAATTCTTCACTGGCACCAGAGATTATTACTCCGCCGCCTGCATAAATTACGGGTTTTTTAGCTTTTTTAACCGCCTTGAGTATTTGATCTATCTCTGTCAGATCAGGATGTCTAACTTTCTGATCAAATTTTATTTTACTCTTTGGAGATGAAATTTCACTAACTTGAATATCTTTTGGGATGTCAATTAAGACCGGGCCTGGTCTGCCTGTTGAGGCGATATAAAAGGCCTCATCTATCACTGCCCTGAGCATCTTTGGATCTTTTACAATATAATTATATTTAGTGATAGGGATAGTTATCCCGTAGATATCAGCCTCTTGGAAACTGTCTAAACCAATGAGACTGGTAGCTACCTGACCTGTAAAGGCTACCATTGGGATTGAATCCACATAGGCATTAGCTAGTCCAGTAACTAGATTAGTTGCCCCTGGTCCAGATGTTGCAATGCAAACTCCTACCTTACCTGTTGCCCTTGCATATCCATCAGCAGCATGGGCAGCACCTTGTTCGTGTCTTGTTAAGATATGTCTGATTTTGTCAGCATTATCATAAAGGGCATCATAGATAGGAAGTACTGCTCCTCCAGGAAAGCCAAATATGGTATCCACGCCATTATCTATTAGGGCTTCTATAAAGACTTGTGCTCCAGTTGTTTTTTTCATTAAGCTAGTTCCTTTATAACAAGTTGACTCTTTGAAAAACGAATTAATAATCCCTCCAAGGAGAGGAATTCATACAGAATCGACATTTTTAATTAACAACATGATATCAAAAGATATAATAAATATCTGTTTGACTTTTAAAGTTGATACTTTTTTCTTATTAACGTTTGAGCGATTAGTTCGGCAACTTATCTTATTATAATGGTTGAATGAATTGATTCACAGACATTTTCTATAAAGTTAATTGTCATCTGAACATCATTTTTGGTTATAGGCCACCTTGTCCCAGGGTAGCTGGGGTCCATGTCAGCTTCATGCGCAATCTTATTCCTCCTTTCCACAATTAACTTCAACGTTGTTTTAACATCATTAACAGAGAAAGAAAGGCTAGAAGCAACTTCAGGCCATAAAGGTGGTGAATAAAATAAACGTATGGCATCCCCTATCTTATCAGGGTGTTGAAATGATAGATAACTATGTTTTTCGCGAATTTCATTTTCAAGCAAGGCTCTTGAGGCTCCAAGTGAAACAGAAAGTTGCTGTAGAGTTTCCATTGATACTTGAAATTTTAAAAAAGCATCTGTTGGGCTTCTGTTCCCATCAAATATTTCTAACATTCCATGGCGTGTGACTTCATGTATATAATGATCTAACGCATTAACAGTCATTACAATTTGAGATCTCAACAGGTCGGAGGCATCAATTATGGAAGTTGTCAAACCTGATAGAGCGTCATAAAGTCCACCAATTTCTTTAACTCTGTTGATATTGGTCTTAAAATGTTGTATCGAGTTAAGCATTTTCAGTAAGTTGAATTATTTTATCAGCACTTTCTGAATAAAGTTTTTGAAACTGATTCATAGATTTTTTTGTTGTTGTAAGAACTATTCCTGTAGATTCTAGTTGTTCATCTGTTAGAGAGAAAACTGGAGCTTTATGCTTTTGTGATAAGGCAATTAAACTATTAAAATCAGACATTTGCATTATTGGTTCTCCAAGTGTAATCTTTGCATTTGTATAATGTTCGTCTGAAAGTAACATATCATTCTTTTTTAAAACAGGAATCAACTTATTTTTCACACCATCTTCAATTTCATCTATCCATTTTTGAAATGCTGATGAAGGTATGTTCCCTTCACGTAATCTATATTTCTGTACTATCGTCCCAATAAATTTAGGAATTTTCGTAGGGAAAGGATATGTCGCATTTTTTAATAAAGGGTTCGTTTTTGCCTGCTCTGCCCAAGACCTCCATTTGGGGATGATGGAAGCAAGGCTATTAGTGGCCATAACAGAAAAATAATCAGGGGCCATAGGTACTAGAAAGAAATCACTTATCATTAATAGATTTTGATTGATCGGGCCTAGGCTTGGACTCATGTCAATTATAATAAAATCTGCATTGTATCTCTTTGCTGTTAAGTTGAATAAATGAAAGATCGAGCCTGGCAAATTTTGTAGAGTCACAAGAGAACCTGAAAGTTCTTGTGCGATTCCAAGTGTTACTTCATATTCAGCTAATCCTATGTGACCAGGCAACAAAACCATATTCGGTTGTCCGTCAATAGCTTCACAGGTTACAGCTTCAATGGGTGACGGTCGCGATTCAAAGGCAGGTGCCAATCCATCCCTGATATTCCTAACACCCTCTTCTTTATAAATAGCTTGGAATTCATCCGAATTTTTAAAGCCAAGCACCATACCAGTTAAGTTGCACTGAGGATCACAATCAACAAGAATAACTTTTTTCCCTTTTGATGCTATCATCCAGCCGAGATTAAAAGCTGTTGTTGTTTTACTGACCCCACCTTTGTGATTGAACAAAGCTATTTGAATAGCCATATTGTTTATCCCCTTCTTATAATTTTTTGATTATATGCTTAAAAATATTGTAAGTATTCAGTAAACCCCTTAAGTACCTAAACAAAATTGTTTTTATATTTTTTTATCCCGTAGGGATTGTATGAGAATATTCAAGCAATTTATTGCTGGAATAATAAATCAAAAAAAATAATTCAGTCCCGTAGGGACGGCTGAAATAAATTACCCCCCAATAAACAAAACCAAACGTCCCTACGGGACTATCTCTGTGTCTCTGTGGCAAATTTATATTTGGTAGGGGTTTACTGAATATTTACAAAATATTATTTGCCGAACTCTAAATCATTATCTTCTAATTCTGGTTTTTTTTAAATATTTTTAGATAATTGGTTACTTATTTACCTCATCACTTTCACAGCATCAATTTTTTTTTCTTTTGTTTTACTAGGCATGAGTAAGCATAATACGAAAATAAAAAATATTTTTTCAAGGAGTAAAATCGATTTTATTCTCATTTAATTGTTTGCAAATTTTTATATAAACATCAGAAAGAACAAAACTACAAACAAGAGATGCCCTGGCCTAAAAATGAAATAAAAGACGATTTCATGTTTAGGCCAGGAGCATCTCTGCCAGTCCAGCCCCCGCTGGCACCATCGGAAAAACATTCTCTTCTTTAGCAACTCTGAAATCAATCACCACTGGTTTTTTTATCTTAATCGCCTCTTTTATTACAGCCTCAACCTCTTCAGGTTTACAAGCCCTTAACCCCACTGCCCCGTATGCCTCGGCCAATTTTACAAAATCAGGGCTGCACTCTAAACATGTCCCTGAATATCTCTTATTTAAGAATAATTGCTGCCATTGTCTGACCATTCCAAGATAACCATTATTTAGTATGGCCACAATAACAGGTAATTTATATTGAACAACAGTAGCTAACTCATGTGAAAGCATCTGAAAACTGCCATCACCAGCTATATCAATAACTATCTTATTAGGAAAGGCTAGTTTAGCTCCTATGGCAGAGGGAAAGCCATATCCCATCGTACCTAATCCACCTGAACTTAAAAAGGTACGTGGTTTATTAAATTTATAATAATGGGCTGTCCACATCTGATGTTGTCCTACCTCTGTACAGATAATAGCCTCTCCTTTAGTAACCTCATATATTTTTTCTACTACATATTGAGGTTTGATCTCTGTCGTGGACTGTTCATAATTAAGTGGAGATTCTTTTTCCCAGTCTTTTGTTTGTTTAATCCAATCGTTATGTTCAAGAGGATCAATTTGTTGGATTAGTTCTTTTAAAACATTTTTAGCATCTCCAACTATTGGCAGATTTACCTTGATGTTTTTACTAATAGCAGTAGGGTCGATATCGATATGAATAAATTTAGCCTTTGGGGCAAATTTTTCTATATTGCCAGTAACCCGATCATCAAAACGAGCGCCAATAGCAATGAGAAGATCACAGTTAGTTACCGCCAGATTGGCATATTTAGTCCCGTGCATGCCCAGCATACCTAGAAACAAGGGGTGATTACCTGGAAATCCGCCTAATCCCAGGAGGGTATTAGTCACAGGGATATTAGTCTTTTCAGCAAATTTTAACAATTCATTGGCAGCAGATGAGATAATTACCCCTCCACCTGCATAAATTATAGGTCTTTTTGATTCAGTAATTAATTGAGCTGCCTTTTGAATCTGTTTTATATGACCATAATAAGTAGGTTTATAGGTAGCTAACTCTATCTGCTCAGGATAGTGAAATTCTGTTTTAGCATTAAGCATATCCTTTGGCAGATCAACTAGGACAGGGCCTGGACGGCCTGTAGAGGCAATATGAAAGGCCTCCTTAATTGTAGTAGCTAAGTCTTTAACATCGTTTACAAGATAATTATGTTTAGTAACTGAACGGGTAATACCTACTATATCAACCTCTTGAAAAGAATCATTTCCGATCATTAAAGTTGGCACTTGGCCTGTAAAAACAACAACAGGGATTGAATCCATATAGGCTGTTGCAATACCAGTTACAGTATTAGTTGCCCCAGGACCTGAGGTGACAATGCATACCCCTGTTTTTCCTGTAGCTCTGGCGTAACCATCAGCAGCGTGGACAGCAGCTTGTTCATGCCGAACCAGGATGTTTTTAATCTTAGAATCAAGAAATAGGTCAAATATCCCAAGGATTGTAGCGCCTGGGTATCCGAAGGTATATTTGACTCCTTCTTTTTCTAAACTTTTTATAAAAATTTCTGAACCGGTAAGTTTCATTTTGAAAATTTAATTTTAATTCTTCATTTAAGCCCAAAAGTAATTTATACTAACACCTTCACGCAATTAAGTAAAATTATAGTGATTTTTGATATTGTTTAACCATAATTGCCATTTCGTCTTTAACTTTTAATTTAAGTTTTTTAATTTCAACCTCTTCTCTTTCTTGTTCTGGAGTTAAATATGATAGTTTACTCAAATTACCAAGTTGGTCATCATATTGATGATGTTTTTGTTCTAATCTCTTAAACTCCTCATTTTCATTAGAAAGTATACCCCTGATTTCTATCTCTTTTTTGCTCATTATATACCCTCCTTTTTGATTTCTATACACTTGAATTAATTGTCATTATAAAATGATTAAATGTCCTTGTCAAGAAAATATCATAACATACTGTAATGTTTAAGACTTTTTATGGATTCTAGGTCGTTTTTTGCTTGGAATCCATAAAGAGCCTTGGAAACGTATTTATTGGTTAGAAGAGAGTTTTGTAAGGTTTTATAGGAAATTAAGAAAAAAAATGATAATTTTACCAAAGTCATGGATACTTCCAGCGCCTCGTTTTTTCGATTTCAGGGTTAAAGACAAAAACATATACGGTAACAGTTGCAATGGCTGTAAAATAGCTTTTTTATTTTACAGCCATTGCAACTGTTACCGTATACATACCTTCCTTACTTGTTTTAGGTCAGTATATCCCTTAAACACCTTCATTATGCCATCTTGTTTAAGTGTGGTCATTCCATGAGTAGTAGCAGCTTCCCTCAATTTTTCCATAGTCGTCTCAGAGATTATTAATCTTTTAACCTCATCCGTTCCAAATAAGAATTCATGTATCCCCGTTCTACCTTTATAACCACTTTTAGCACAAATATCACAGCCAATAGGTTTGTAGAGAATTATTTTATTAGAATAGTTTATCCCTGTCTTGTCAAATTCTTTTTCTCCATATTCATGCCGTAATTCTTCAAACTCTTCTTTGTTTGGAATATAAGGTTGTTTGCATTCTTTGCATAATGTCCTGACCAACCTCTGGGCGAGTATCCCTAGGAGTGCATTGGCAAAATTATAGGCATCCATTTCCATGTCTAGTAATCTAATAACAGTCTCTGGGGCACTGTTGGTATGCAATGTGCTAAAAACCAGATGCCCTGTAAGAGAGGCTTCTATTCCAATGGCTGCTGTTTCTGTATCTCTCATCTCACCAATCATTACTACATCTGGATCTGCTCTAAGAAAAGACCTCATAGCATTAGCAAAAGTATAACCAATATCTTTATGAACTTGGACCTGCCGCAGACCATGCTGAGTTATCTCAACGGGATCCTCTGCTGTCCATATCTTTGTCTCAGGTTTATTAATATAACCGACAGCAGAGTGGAGGGTTGTCGTTTTTCCAGAACCAGTTGGTCCTACTACTAATACTAATCCATAGGGTTTGGTTATTATTTCCTTAAAATATTTTAGATTATATTCTCCTAGGTTCATTTTATCAAGAGGAATTGGCTCACTAGCGGCCAATATTCTCATTACAATATCTTCATTACCCCCTACTGTAGGTGTGACCTCTACCCGTAATTCCACTTTTTTTTTATTATATAAAAATTTAATTTTTCCACTTTGGGGAAGACGTCTTTCAGCTATATTTAACCTAGCCATGATTTTAAGTCTGGAGATCAATGCTTTTTTATAGGTGGCAGGCACCTCCAGGTATTTTATACATTCACCATCTATCCTAAGCCTTACTAAGGTAGGTTGTTTTTCTAAATAAGGTTCAATATGAATATCTGAAGCACCCTTATTATAGGCATCCCTAATGATCTGATTAGCTAATTTTATAATAGTATTATCTGATTCCTTAACAGAATCCTCTTCTTCCGGCTGTTCACCCTCCTCCTCTTTTAACTCTGTCAAAAGATCATTAACCTTGCCTCCCTGGTCGTTAATGTCAGGGGCTATAAGTACATCAATGAGTTTTAAGATATCTTCTCTTAAGCTACCAATAAAGGTTATCTTTTGAGTCTTCAGGTACATCTGGATCTCATCAATCTTATTAATATTTAATGGATCGTCTATAAGTACAGATATAATTTCATCTTCTTTTTTTATTGGTAACCAGATATTTTTTTTTAAGTAATTTATATTTAATCCTGCTAAAAGATCTTGAGGGATAATTAAATTTGGATTAAAATCTATAAATTTACAATTATAGAATAAAGATAGAGATTCAAGCAAATCGTTTTTATTAAGTTTATAATCTTTAAGAAGAATTTCTTCTATTGATTTTTTTTGCTGACGAGCGTTAATAGTAGCCTGATTTAATTCTTCTTCTGTTACTAAATTTTTATGGAGAAGAGGGTGGTATCTACTAGTAAATTTTTTATTTTTTTGCTGTTGATTAAAAAAGGCTATCCCAAGGATTTTAGAGATTTCTCTTGCACAATTAACATCAAAAAGATTGAATTGATTAGCGCCTTTTTTATTTATTAATTGAAGAACACCTGCTAGTTCGTCTTGAAAGATTATAGGGCAGGTTAGCACCTGCTTTGTTGTATATCCTGTTTTAATATCGTAACTCTTGTTAAATTCAATGTCTGGACATATCCTTTTAACTTCTGCGTCATCGTAGACATTAATTATACTTAATAATTGTCGTGTTGATGCGGTATACCCTGCAATACTTAATTTATTAATTTTTAGCCTTATTTCGTTGATTTCACCTCCTGAGACAAGCTTTGAATAGATTTCAGATTTTATTTTATCAACAACATAAATTGTTATCCTGTCTGCATCAAAAAGATTTAGAATTTCTTGCTGAAGATTAACCAGGATTTCATTAATATCACTTGCGGCGTTAATCCTATTTGTGATATTTAATAATTTTTCTTTATAAATTAGGACAGCTTGTAGTGATTTTACATCTCGAGGGATATTAGAGAATGTTTGATTTGAATCGTTCAAGAGATGTTCCTCTATTTTTATTTTATCCCTGTTCCAAGTATCTTCTTGAAAATTAAATTCTAATACGATTAGTAATATTTTTAAAAATGTTATTTTATGACCGTGTTAAGTATATTAGACATCTTTCCAAAATAATCTTGCGGGTGAGAAGACAAAAATCTTTGCTTCGTTCGTTGGAGTAGTCTTTTTGAATTTTCTAAGCTTGCTTCCCTAAATTGCCTAACTCGCTTCGCTCAAACAGAGGCAAT
>JAZDLJ010000049.1:0-4364 GCA_043802115.1 bacterium
ACAGAGGCAATTTTACGGGAAGCTGCACTAAGAAAATTTATAAAAAGCCTACTAATAACTCACTACAGCAAAATTTTTGTCTTCTCTTGCCTCTAGATACTTAGAGAATACGGTATTTATTTTGGAAAGATGTCTAATAAAGGCTAAATGCAAGGGTAGTGCTAGAACTGATTCCTGATCTCTGAAACTTGATTTTATGTTAATCCATCCTGTTATTTATTATTTAAAATACGAAGACCAAACCTTAAGTGGAAGAGAAAAAGTAGCGCTTTTAAGCCAACGGAGTCGTGAGGCTTTACGAGTAAGCGCTGAAAAAAGTGGTGTTGTCTTTGGTTCATTAAAAAAAGATAGCAATGGCAGTCCTCTTCCTTTTAGGGATAATTATTGGTCTCTATCTCATAAATCAGAATGTGTAGCTGCTGTAGTAGGAAAAACATTAATAGGTATAGATATTGAAAAGATACAACCTCGTTCTGAAAGCCTCTTTGATTACATAGCCTCTCAAGATGAGTGGGTATTAATCTGTGGAGACAAATGGGATTTTTTTTTTAGAATCTGGACAGCTAAGGAGGCTGTTCTTAAGGCAACAGGTGTTGGTCTTTCAGGATTAAAGGTATGTAAGTTAGTCGGAGTGCCTGATGAAAAAAAAAATGGTTCTTGAATATCAGAATAGAACTTGGAATATTGAACAATATTATTATAAAGATCATATAATAGCAGTTACTAATAACAATGATACTGAAGTAAATTGGGTCGTCTATTCTGGCTAGCAAGAAGTATGAATTAGGTTACCTTTTTAATTTTAATAAAAATATCTACTACTGGAAAAGGAAGAGGTTAAGATCATGGTAATTTTACTATGCCCCAAATGTGGAAATAAATATTATATAGATGAATTAGACCTGGTTATATCTGCCACTAATTTGAAATGTCCAAAGTGCCAAGCTTTTTTTTATGTAACAAAAGAAGAAGCTACTTTAGCTAGGGATATAAGACCTAATGTACCAAACCCTATTCCTCCTGCTTCGAAAATTTCTTCTGTTTCGAAAATCGTCTCTAAAGGCAAAAAGATATTAGTAGTTGATGATGAAGTTTTTTTTCGAAAATTAATAAGCGATATTTTAGTTTCAAATGGATATGATATAATTGAGGCCCAAGATGGTGAAGATGCTCTAATAAGAATAAAACATGAATTACCAGATTTAATTATCACGGATTTACTTTTACCAAAGTTAACAGGTTTTGATTTATTAAAAGAGGTTCGTAAAGGTGAGCTAGGAAAGAATATCCCTGTTTTAGTTGTTACCTCAGTTTATAAGGACACCTCTCATATTATTAAACTTCAAGGTCTTGGGGCTGATGATTTTATAGATAAGGCTTTTAAACCTGCCCAATTATTAAGCAGGGTAGATAAACTGCTTAGTAAAATTAAATAACCAAAGTGTTAAACTTCCCATATCTGAATATAATAAAAAAAATTAATGAGGTAGCTCTAGATTTACAATACGAAGTCTATCTTGTAGGTGGCTTTTTAAGAGATTTGATTGTCGGAGAAGTAAGAAAACCAGATTTAGATATTGCCGTAAAAGAAAACTCAACGATATCTTCGATTTTTAATAATAAGCAATTGACAACAGACAGCAGACATTCGACATCTCAAATTGCAAGATCCATATCTCAAAAATTTGTAACAAGTTTTTTTACTTTGGATGAAAATAGAGGAATTTTTAGGGTAATTTATAAGGAAAATAGCATACTTTGGTCTATCGATATAACTAAAATAAATGGTGAGCGAATTGAGGATGACCTTAGAAGAAGAGATTTTACTCTAAACTCAATAGCGATTAGATTATGTGACTTGTTAAAGGAAGAATGGAAGGATTATCTTATAGATCCATTAGGTGGGATTAATGATATCAAATGGAAGAAGATAAATCTTTCTTCATATGAGGCTATCTGTGAAGATCCATTACGTATGCTTAGGGCTATAAGATTAGCCAGCCAACTTAATTTTATCCTTGATGATTCTATTATTAAATCGATAAAAGTTTATTCATCATTAATAAATACATGTGCCCAGGAACGCATTAGGGATGAATTATTTCAGATTTTTAATGCTCCTACTGCTTCTATTTACATAAGACGAATGGATGAGCTTGGTTTGCTTGAACAAATTATCCCGGAAATAAATTTGATGAAGAAATTAGACCAGGGAAATTACCATTATTATCCTTTATGGGAGCATTCTTTAAAGACCCTTGAATATGTTGAAAGGATTTTTTTAAATCTAAGTGATATTTTTCATGAGCTTAGTGATCGGGTTAATAACCTTCTTGAATTTCAAGTGGAGAATTTTATCAATCTTAGATCGTTACTTAAACTGGCCGCACTTTTTCATGATTTAGGAAAACCAGCAACTAGATCTATAGAAGAAGATGGTCGAGTTAGATTTTTTCATCACGAGGTGAAAGGAGAAGAAATAAGTAAGGTTATAAATCATAGCTTACGCTTAAGCAATGAAGCTTCAAAGGTTATTCAGACCATTATTAGATATCATATGCGACCTTTTATTTTATTCTCAGAAGACAAATCAACCAAGAAGGCTTTGTTTAGATTTTGTCGCGATACACATCCATTTTTGCCGTTGCTTTGTATACTGGCTATAGCTGATGCAGAGGCTACAAATCCACCTGAAATGGCAGCATCCCCTGAGTTTGGAAAGCTTCTTTTGATGGCCTATAAGGTAATAGGATATTATTATGAAGACTATCTTGCTCCAAAAAGAGAACGGTTATTATCTGGGTATGATATAATGAAACATCTTACTATTGGCCCTGGGCCAATAGTAGGTAAGTTATTACTAGAATTAGATGATGTTCAGGCTGAAGGAATAATAAAGACAAAAGAAGATGCCCTGGAGTGGCTGGAGAAATACCATGAATAACGTCATAGCAACTATCCTTGGTGGTGGACGGGGGACAAGATTATTTCCACTTACCCTTGAGCGGGCAAAACCTGCTATTAGTTTTATCGGGAAATATAGATTAATTGATATACCTGCTTCTAACTGTATAAATTCTGGGATCAGACGGATATTTGTTTTAACTCAATTTATGTCAGCAAGCCTTCATCGACACATAATGCAGACATACCAGTTTGATAATTTTACTGATGGGTTTGTTGATATCCTTGCAGCTGAACAGACTCCATATTGTTCTGATTGGTTTCAGGGAACAGCAGACGCTGTTCGGGCAACCTTAATTCATACTACCTATTACAAATTTCAGCAGATGTTGATATTGTCAGGTGATCATCTTTATAGGATGAACTATTCAGATCTTATCCGTTTTCATCGAGAGAATAGGGCTGATATAACCCTTTGTGTCTATCCTGTTAATCGGAGAGAGGCCTCAAGAATGGGGTTACTTAAAGTAGATAATCGAGGGTTAGTAGAGGAATTTATTGAAAAACCTCAAGACCTTGATATTATTGAACGATTTATTGCCCCAGATCATATATGCCAATCTAAAGGTTCAAGCATTAAACATGAGAGTTGTTTAGCTTCCATGGGGATTTACGTATTTGAACCTAAGATACTTAATGAGATATTAGCTGATAAGAGTTATACTGATTTTGGAAAAGAGGTTATTCCATCAGCAATTGGAAAATATCGAGTAATGGCCTATCCTTTTTCGGGCTATTGGAAAGACATTGGTACGATTCCAACCTTTTTTGAGGCTAATATATCTCTAGCACAAGCAAATCCACCCTTTAAGTTGTACGAGTCAGGTTGGCCTTTTTATACAAGGACTATCTCTTTACCACCAGTTCGGGTGATAAAGACTGATATTCGAGATAGTTTGCTTGTTGAAGGATCGGATATTACTGGATCCAAGATTGTTGATTCAATAGTAGGTATGAGAAGCATTATTCGTGATGGTAGTTGTCTTAAAGATGTGGTTATGTTAGGGGCTGATTTTTATGAAGGGGATAAGGTCTTAGGTAATCTGGAAAAGAAACAAAAAGATAATATCCCTCCGCTTGGCATTGGTAGGAATTGTGTTATCGAAAGGGCTATTATAGATAAGAATGCCCGAATAGGTGATGAAGTTACCATTAAGGCAAAATCTGAGATAGATGAATTTCAGAGTGAGAATTATTGGGTTAGAGATGGGATTGTTGTTATTCCAAAAGGAGCAGTTATACCCTCTGGAACTAAGATTTGATAAAAAGAAACAAAGAAGTCTAAAAACAAAAAAGCCCTCGCTATGAACACAACGAGGGCTTTTTTGTTTAGCTTATTAAGGTCATTCACTTTCCCCAATTTTTTCACCTTATTTTTTGGCATCCTTCATTTAAGGCCA
>JAZDLJ010000050.1:0-7269 GCA_043802115.1 bacterium
ACAGAGGCAATTTTACGGGAAGCTGCACTAAGAAAATTTATAAAAAGCCTACTAATAACTCACTACAGCAAAATTTTTGTCTTCTCTTGCCGCTAGATACTTAGAGAATACGGTATTTATTTTGGAAAGATGTCTATTATAGAACGAACAAAAAAAGATACCTACATAAAGCATAAAAAAAATTGGAATTTTATTATTGAGCTTATTAATCAATTATGTTATATTCTTTAACTAATTAAAATCAGAAGCTAGTGTTATAGATTTAAAATTAGCACTTTAATTTTAAAGAATAATACTTTCCATGGTCATAGAGTAAAAAAGCTACTTTAATACCCACTGGAAGTAAAAAGGAGGTTTAAGTTTGAACAATTCTTCTCATTATAAGCATCTTACCCTGGTACTAGCTATAGGGCTAGTAGGAATAATTCTATATCACCTTTTTTCAGCTGTTAATCAACCAGAACCTGTAAATATCACATTTAGTGAATTTTTGGAATCTGTAGAAAAAGGAGATATCAAGGGAGTAGTAATCAAAGAAAAAAACATAGCAGGTGAAGGCAGAATTAAAGGAGAACAACAAAAGTTTATGACATATGCAGCTGATTATCCTGATTTAATAAAGATTCTACGAGAAAAAGGGGTTACAATAGATGCTAAACCATCTGATAAAGAACCACTTTGGTATACCATTATAGCTTCATCAGCGCCTTTTATCCTCTTTATTGTTATCTGGATATACATTATGAAGCAGATGCAAAATCCAGGTAAAGGGGCGCTATCATTTGGTAAAAGTAAGGCTAGATTGTTGTCTAAAGATGGTGTTAACAAGGTAACCTTTAATGATGTGGCTGGCATAGATGAGTCTAAAGAAGAACTATCTGAAATAATAGATTTCCTTAAGGACCCTCAAAAATTTCAAAAACTTGGAGGCAGGATACCTAAGGGTGTTCTCTTAATGGGACCGCCAGGGACAGGAAAAACATTATTAGCAAGAGCTATTGCAGGAGAAGCTGATGTCCCTTTTTTTAGCTTGAGTGGATCTGATTTTGTAGAGATGTTTGTTGGTGTTGGCGCTTCAAGGGTAAGAGATCTCTTTGAACAAGGGAAAAAACATTCCCCATGTATTATTTTTATTGATGAAATTGATGCAGTTGGAAGACATCGAGGCGCTGGTATTGGTGGGGGGCATGATGAAAGAGAACAAACACTTAATCAATTATTAGTTGAACTTGATGGGTTTGAACCCAATTCAGGGGTAATTATTATCGCCGCTACTAATAGACCAGATGTCCTGGATCCTGCCCTTTTAAGACCTGGTCGGTTTGACCGTGAAGTGGTTGTCCCACGTCCAGACATAAAAGGTCGGTTTGGGGTGCTAAAAGTTCATGCTAAAAACTTGTCTATAGGTGATAATGTTAATCTGGAACTTATAGCACGCGGCACACCAGGTTTTTCAGGCGCTGACCTTGCTAATTTAGTTAATGAAGCTGCCCTACTTGCAGCTCGTCGGGGTAAAAAAAAGGTAGAAATGGTCGATTTCGATGATTCTAGAGATAAGGTCTTAATGGGCGTTGAAAGAAAAAGTATGATTATCAGCGATGAAGAAAAAAAGAATACTGCTTATCATGAGGCAGGCCATGCACTTGTTGCCCGGTTAACTCCTGGTACTGATCCAGTTCATAAGGTTACCATCATTCCACGTGGTCGGGCTCTTGGTTTAACCCAACACTTACCGATTGATGAAAAACATAATTATTCAAAAAATCTATTACTAGCTACTATTACAGTTCTTTTAGGTGGGCGGGCAGCAGAAAAAATTTTTCTAAATCTTGAGACTACAGGAGCAGGAAATGATATCGAACGTGCCACAGAGATCGCCAGGAAAATGGTTTGTGAATGGGGAATGAGTGATGAATTAGGTCCTATGACTTTTGGGAAAAAAGAAGAACAGGTTTTTCTTGGTAAAGAGATTGCGTCAAACAAAGATTATAGTGAAGCTACAGCAATCCAGGTAGACCAGGCTATTAAAAAATTTGTTACTGATTCTTATGTTTATGCTGAGACATTACTGAAAAAGAATAAGGATAAATTAATCAAATTAGCCAATACTCTACTTGAAAAAGAGGTGCTGAATGGAATTGAAATTGATAAAATAATTAATTTTAAAGCTCCAAAAAAAAATAATAAAGTCCAACAGCAAGAGGTTAAACTTACTGCTTAAGACATAAAATTGTATTGTCAAAATGTAGATTCTATGTATCCAGTCAACATGCCACAAAGGCACAAGAGTACACAGAGCCCTTTTTATCCTCTGAATCCTCTGTGATTTTGTGGCAATTTTTTTTATAATATCTGCAAAACAGCATAAAATGAAATTTTCTATACATTAGACATCTTTCCAAAACAAATACTCTATTCTCTAGGGCAGTAGAAGACAAAAATTTTGCTGGAGTGAGTTATTTAGTGGGCTTTTTGTAAATTTTCTTAGCACAGATTCCCGTAAAATTGCCTCTATTTGAGCGAAGCGAGTTAGGCAATTTAGGGAAGCAAGCTTAGAAAATTTACAAAGACTACTTCAACGAACGAAGCAAAGATTTTTGTCTTCCTACGCCCTGCAAGATTAATTTGGAAAGATGTCTATTAAATTTAATACTTATTTATCATAAAAGGAGGAAGTATTTTCATAATTAAAGCTCGTGAGCATATCCTTAACTTAGATAAAAAAACCCATATTATGGGTATCTTAAATATTACCCCTGATTCCTTTTCTGAAGATGGGTTATATCTTAAAGAAACCGAGGCTATTAAAAAAGCCGAACAAATGGTTAAAGATGGAGCAGATATTATCGATATAGGTGGTGAATCCTCGCGACCAGGCTCTACTCCTATTAGTTGTAGAGAAGAATCAGAGAGGATATTACCTATAGCCAAAATTCTCGTCAGGGAATTAGACATCCCTGTTTCGGTCGATACTTATAAAAGCGAAGTTGCCAGGAGATTATTAGACGTTGGTGTCCATATTGTCAATGATATCAGTGGTCTAAGATATGATCCTCAAATGGCACAAATTGTTTCCCGATACGATGTACCCCTTATCATTATGCATATGAAAGGCAGTCCCAAAAACATGCAAGACAACCCAAACTACGAATCTCTTACTCATGAAATTAGCTCATTCCTACAGAATAGTATAAATTTAGCAGTTGACAATGGTATAGGTATTCAGAATATAATTATCGATCCAGGTATTGGTTTTTGTAAAACAGTTACTCATAATCTCCAGATACTAAAAAATCTATCTAATTTTAAAACCTTTGGTAGGCCTATCCTTATTGGCACCTCTAGAAAATCGTTTATCGGTAAGATATTAGACCTACCAATTGATAAAAGATTAGAAGGTACTGCTGCAACAGTTGCTACAAGTATTTTAAATGGTGCAAACATTGTTAGAGTTCATGATGTAAGTTCAATGTCATTGGTCGCAAAAATGATTGATGCTATAATGAATTGTGAATAGACGAATTAACAACTAACAACAGACATTCCAAATGGGAAAAATTTTATCCAGTATTAAATGGCACGATGTCCTCGATATATTAATTGTAGCGGCCATTTTCTATCGGTTTTTTTTAGTAATAAAAGGGACAAGAGCCTTACAAATGCTTACAGGTTTAGTCATTATGTTTTTTGCCTGGAAGCTCTCAGAAAGACTAGGGTTAAACACATTAAATTGGATATTTCAAAATTTTTGGGCTATCTGGGTACTAATTATAATTATATTGTTTCAGCCTGAATTAAGAAGACTATTAGCTCATGTTGGACAACAAAATTTTATCGAGGCCTTTTATAAGACAGAGAAATCTTTAGCAATTGATATAATAGTTAGAAGTGCTATATCTCTAGCTAACAAAAAAATAGGCGCCTTAATTGTTATAGAACGTGAAAGCAATTTAAACAATTATATTGAAGCAGGAATAGAAATAGATGCGATTTTATCAAGAGAGCTTCTTACAAATATTTTTATGCCTAAATCGCCTCTACATGATGGCGCAGTTATTATAAAAAATGGTCGGATAGCTATTGCAAGTTGTTTTTTACCTCTATCTTTAAATCCTAATATAAGTAATTCATTAGGTACCAGACATAGAGCTGCACTGGGTCTAACAGAAGAGACTGATGCAGTTACTATAGTAGTTTCAGAAGAGACTGGGACTATTTCTTTAGCTCTCTTAGGTAAACTAACTAAAGATTTAGATTCTATAACCTTAAGAAAAGTGCTCCAAAAAACCCTGGAATTAAAAAAAGGAAGTGGGATAAAACAAAGTTGAGGATGGAATTATGAAAGATTTTTTCTTTAAAAATATAGGGCTAAAAATAATTTCTCTTGTGATGGCTGTTTTACTGTGGTTTTTAGTGGTTGGAGAACAAAAAAGTGAGATCACTTTTAGAGTCCCTATAGAACTAAGCAATATCCCTGATAAAATGGAAATTGTTAGTGAATTACCTGAATATGCAGATATTAAAATAATTGGTTCATTAAGTTCAATAAAAGGTGTTACACCTACACAAGTAAGGGTATCTGCAAAGCTGGCAGGAGACAAAGAAGTCGAATATGTCCCTTTGTTATGCGATCCTCCAAATGAAGTTAAAATAGTTGATATTACACCTAACAAGATAAGAATTAAGCTAGAAAAGACAAATTATAAAGAAGTAGAACTTGAAAAAAATTATGAGGGTACGCCTCTTAAAGGGTACAAGCTTAAAAGTATAGATCTCAAGCCTAAAAAAGTTACAGTAGCAGGACCTAAATCAAAGATTAAAATTCTAAAGTCTATCAGTACTTCTCCTGTTGACCTGAACGATCGAAATTCATCATTTAGCGCTGAGATTAAACCATTAGTAGATAAACCTTTTAGATTATGCAATAATGATCTTAAGGTAGTCGCAAAGATAGAATTAGAAGAAACAATTTTAACAAAAAAATTAAATGATGTCTCTATTACAGTCTCTGGTTCTAACTTTAAAAAAAATGTAAAATTTTTTGGTAACGATATGGTCAGTGTTGAAATAAAAGGACCAGAAAATATTGTTGAAAAACTATCTTCCAAAGATATTAATGTTTTTATAGAGGTAGGTAATCTCAAGACAGGCACGCATTCATTACCTGTAAAAATTGATCTTGTGCCGCAAGTTAGTCTTGTTTCATATAATCCTAAAAAAGTAAAAGTAGTAATTAAATAAGCTAAGTGAGCAACGGCATCCTTCATTTGTCAGTTTACACTTTTTAAAAAGATTAACACAGCGGGTTATAGAGATACACAGAGAAAAAAACTTAAAGTAAAACAAGAAGTTACTTTAAAAAAACTCTGTGAAACTCTGTATTTCTTTGTGTTCTCAGTGTTGAAAAAATTGGGAAAGTGTAAACTACTTTTTGTTCTAACTGAAGGAGGCCTAAGTCGCTTACGCAAAAGTTATAAGTAATTATGGTCGGTCACTTAACAGGATAAAAAATTGAGAATGAAAGGAGTTAAATATGGCTTTACTTGGAGTTAATGTAGATCATGTTGCCAATATTAGAGAGTCAAGGAAGGGTAATGAACCCGATCCTGTTACAGCAGCACTTATTGCTGAATTAGCTGGGGCACACGGGATTACAGTTCATCTAAGAGAAGATAGAAGACATATTCAAGAAAGGGATATTCGTTTACTTCGCGAATTAGTAAAAACTAAACTTAATGTAGAAATGGCTCTTACAGAAGAGATGGTAAAGATTGCCCTTTCTGTAAAACCCGATATGGTAACTTTTGTCCCTGAAAAGAAAGGTGAAGTTACCACTGAAGGTGGATTGGATGTAGTTAGTATAAAAGACCATCTAAAAGATATTGTTAAACTTTTGCAGGAAGCTGAAATAGCAGTCAGTCTCTTTATTGACTCAAACCTAGAACAGGTTAAAGCTGCCCATAAAGCTGGGTCAGATTATATTGAAATACATACAGGAAGCTATGCTAAGACAAAATCTATTCAAGAAGAAGATATAGAATATGAAAAAATTTTAAATGCAGTTAAACTAGGGTCTAAATTGGAAATGGGGATTAATGCTGGTCATGATTTAACCTATCGGAATGTTGGCAGGATTGCTAGCATTAAAGAAGTAGTTGAATTAAATATTGGACATAATATAATTGCGAGAGCGGTGTTTGTTGGGATGGAACAGGCGGTTAAGGAGATGCTACTTTCAATTGAGGGAAAATAGCTTTTTTATTTTCCCTCAATTAAAAGTTTTTTCTGGTTATTTTTAACTCTACAATGTTATATGATCAATTAGTCGTCTGAGTAGTTTCGATTTTTTTCTCAACAACGTCTATTGTAAACTGTTTTAACTCTTTAACTCCCCTTTTAATAGTAATCGTCCACTCACCCAACTTATTAGGCCGAAACGTGTCCACAACCCGATATCGGATAGAGCTATCAACCTTATAGGGAGTTAACTGTCTAGGTGTGCCCTCATATTTATATTCTATAAAGATATCATCGTACGAGGCATCCTTTGGGACTAAGAACTTCATCCAAACATTTATAACTTCACCTTGTACGATCGATTTAGGATCGATATCTTCAGTACATTCACGGTTTTCTATAGTTTTACATAACTTTGCTTCCATTAAGATTGGTCCTTCCTCTTGACCATTAAAATAGTAATTCACTACTTCATTGGCCATTTGAGGAGAAAGTTCAGCTAATGCCTTGTGACTAGATAAAGCCAGGATAATAAAACCACCAACTATAACAAGATATTTTGCTTGTTTCTGCATAACGGTTCCTCCTTTTGCAAAAATTAAGGTGAAAAAAATTTAGGTTAAAGAATATCAACAATGTAAACAATGTATCAAAAATAAAAGTATTTAGCAACAAAAAACGAAAATTACAATTCTCATTTTGACTTATTTGTTGATGTGCCTCCAAAATTTCGACCTGTACGATTAGAATTCACAACTCACTATGTTAAGGATAGTCTTATCCTAAGAACCGTATTGATTTCCTGAAAGGAAATGTCATACTAGCCCAGGGTAAGCGAAGCGCAACCCTGGGAGCAGTAAAAAAACAAATAGCACTCTGAAGGAGTGCTTAATCTATAATAATATGATGAGCTTATTATAATTTATGAGGCACTCTTTCAGAGTGCTATCGGTATATAAATCATTACCTAGGGTTACGCTTCGCTCACCCTAGGCTAGTATGAAATGCTCCTTCGGAGCAAAAAGGCACTAT
>JAZDLJ010000051.1:0-16375 GCA_043802115.1 bacterium
ACAGAGGCAATTTTACGGGAAGCTGCACTAAGAAAATTTACAAAAAGCCTACTAATAACTCACTACAGCAAAATTTTTGTCTTCTTTTGCCTCTAGATGCTTAGAGAATACGGTATTTATTTTGGAAAGATGTCTAATATAATCAGGATATTTATTAGTGTAATTTTAGTGGTCTTATGTAAAAAAATAAAGTTAGGGAGAATCTATTAATAGAGGCTAGGGGTAAAAACGGATGTGAAGGAGAACAGGCTAAAAAATAAGCCTGCTCTCCTTCACATCCCCCTTTCCTGGAATCCCAACAGCATCTGCCCGACAACGCTTACATGCCTTAAATTGTGGGATAATTTTTTCACACGCCCCTCTTATCCTCTCCATAGTTAGACAATCCGCTGGTTTCAAGTGAGAAAATTTATTGGCAGGGACTAATTGCATGATATTAAAAAGGCCAGCACCTGCCTCTTTTACCCGTTGAGCAACTGCCGGAATACCTTGATCGTTTATCCCAGGGAGTAAGATTGTGTTTACCTTTATTAGGATGCCTAACCTGCTGATTTTTTTTATCCCTTCTAATTGGTTGCTTATGAGTATCTTTGCGCCTTCTTCTCCTTTGTAAACAGTGCCCTCCCAATTAACCCATTCGTAGATTTTAGCCCCTATTTCTTCATCAGGGGCATTAACTGTAACTGTGAGGGCATTTATATTTAAATCATAAAGCCTTCCTGCAAATTGAGGGAGATTTAGGCCATTTGTACTTACACATTTGATAAGTTGTGGAAATTTTTCCCCGACCAGTTTTAGTACCTCAAAGGTCTCTTCGTTGGCCAAGGGTTCAGCAGGACCAGCAACCCCAACGACCTTTAGATTTGAGGTCTCTGCCTCTTTCATGATTGTGGTTAGTCTCTCCATGGCCTCGGAGGGGTTAACAGTCTTTGAGGTTAGCCCAGGTCTGCGTTCATTTTTATCCTGGGTAATCCCACGTCCACAATAATTGCATTGGATGTTGCAGTGAATTGCTACTGGCAGATGTACCCTCCCAACGGTATTATGGGCCTGTTCATTAAAACAGGGATGGATGCTCTGGATGTATTTGTTGTCACAGCCGTTGGTATTATTCATTGGATAACCTCCATAGCCTTCAAATTTTATCTTCTCATCTTCTCATCTTCTCATCTTCTTGTCTTCTCACAGTTTTTCATCCAATATCTTCTCGATATCCTGGACACCCTGGTTCTCCTCATCTTCTCCCGAGTCGCCATGTACCTCAGGTTCGAGGCTGTTATTATCTTCATTTAAATTAGAGATGGAAAAGGTTGGTCTCTGAGCCATCTTTAATTGTTTATACCAGAAGATATAAAAGACCAATCCTAATAGACCCAAAAAGATGGTAATGACCAGGATCAACCGCCAGATCTGTTTGAAGGGAATCTTTTTTATTTGACCAGCCAGGCTCCTGGCTAAAAGGAGATCATTCTTTACCTTATCCATAAGGTCTACATTTTCTCGATAGGCAGAGATGTGGGCCTGGGGATTGTTAGCCGGGACCTTTTGTTTTTGCTCGATCTGCATAAGTTTTGTCTCAATACTATTCTGGAGGAATCCTGCCCTGGACGAGAATTCTGTACCTTTTAGATCCTCAAAGAGTTTTGTTACCTCCTCTTTGATGGTCTTGATCTCCTCCTCTGGGATCTGCCAGATGTCCTTCAATTCAATGTATCTTTCAAGCACCTCTTCTGGCCCTAATTCATACTCTTGATAGACATAATAACAGGCCTTTTGTTCATCGTAGACTACCTCCATGTCGCTTTTTTCCATAACATGTTCAGGTTTGGCTTCCTCAGGGAGATAGGCCTTCAAGACAACCTTCTGCTTTTCTGTCCTGGATGGGTTTACAGCTACAAGTTTAAGGACAACACTATGGAATTCCCAAAGGGTCTGGACTACTGGTTGATTATTCTGATTTTCCATTAGTTTGAGATTTAACTCCATGGCCGCTTTTAGACGTTGGGTTGTATTCTTTAGATATTTTACATCCTTGGATTCTTCTTTGGAAACCTCTAAAAGTTTTTGGAAATCAAGGTTTTTATTTGTACTAGTCTCTTTAATCTGTTCACTTAGTTTGCTTAATTGAGAGTAGACTGTATTCATCCATTCTGTGGCCTGACCGATATCCTTGGTCTCTATTGAGGTCATCTTTTTACTGATATCATGAAGGGCGTTCTCAACCACGCTGATCTGGCTGTCTATGGTCTCGGCTACCTTGGCTAGATCACTCAGACCAGTAGTAGCTCCCATTATGGCTGAGATTTGACCAGCAACCTCATTTAGATCAGACCTCATAGCAGTAATGATTAGGGCATCCATTGTCCCATAAGTTGATTCTGAACAGATGATCGTAAAATCACCTGTGCCCCATGAGGATAAAAATTTTATCTTATACTCATAGATGCCAGAGGCATCAACCTGACTCATAGTTACCCCACTTACTACATGCTCATTTTTAGGGCTATAGACATCAATAGTTGGAGTTAAACCAGGATATGACCTGTAGCTTATATTCAATTCCTCCCCTGATTTGATAGTATGCTCCCGATTGATGATCTGAGACTTACGGGCTGTCTCAACCTCCTGACGGGTAGTCTCAATAGCGGTCGTCAAGGTCTCCTGGCTTGAGTTGATCATTCTTTCCGTATCTGTCTTAAGGGCATACTGGGCATCTTTGGAGGTCTCAATAATTTTGTTCTCCAGGTTTTGGTTAGATTCATCTATCTTGCTGGAGGTCTCTTCTTTGGCCTCTTCTACTGAATTCTTTAATGTCTCTTCAGTCTGTTTGGTTTGCGAGAGGACTGCCCCGCCTGTGGCCTCAATCTTACTCCCAATATTCTCTCCTGTCGAGTCAATCTGATCCCCAATCTCCTTTTTTGTGGAATCGATCTGGTCAACAATTGATTCTAGTCGTCTCTCCTTCTCAAGGCGATCTATCTCAGCCCCAATATCTAAAGGAACGGTAGAGATAAAGTCCCTCCTGGCATCTTTGTCTGTCCCTGGAACCTGGAAAGAGATGGTTGATTTAATGACATAGCTCTTATCCTTGCTCAGGTCGGTTTTTGACCATTCAAACCAGAAAACGCCTTGTTTGTCGCACTTATTATTTTCTATATGTCTGACTCCGGTGTCCCCAGCATAGACATCTAATTGGGCTAAGACCAGACTTGCCCGATCAAGATCCCCACGTTCATCATCCTTAGCCCCAACAGTCTCTCCTTTTTTTTCCAGCCAACAGGAGGCCTTTAAGAGATCAGACTCAGCATTATAGGAGGTGGAGACCAGGACTCGATATTCAACATCAGCTGTCTCTTTATTTTGGA
The DNA here is from genome assembly GCA_043802115.1 of bacterium. GTDB lineage: Bacteria > SZUA-182 > SZUA-182 > JAZDLJ01 > JAZDLJ01 > JAZDLJ01. The sequence goes on from JAZDLJ010000051.1 coordinate 3,366, forward strand.
GCATGACCATTATTTGTTGATCATCATCAGCAATCCATTCCTTAGAGATATCAATATACCCCTCTTTTGACCAATAGGTTACATAACGGCCGTAAGGATATCTGTGAGATACTGGTGAGCCAAGCGAGGCGTCTGTTACAGACCACCAATCATCTTTGACACTCAACATCTGGAGAGAGGCCATATTATCATAATCAACAACCCGCCAGGTAATTGTGTAGTAGTTGATCTTAAACTCAGCAGAATCTGCATAGATTGTCTCATCCAGGTAATCAGAGACCCTGATTGTAAATTTACTGTTCGGGAGGTCATAATCAGATATAACCCAATCATAGTAGCCATTATTTTCAATAGATTCAGATGAATGAAGCTTGGTCTCTTTTACAATTCCATCCTGGAAAAGGGATAATTTAACCTTGGGGACACTTCCTTTAGTGATCCAGGTGATCCTTTGTTTGCTCTTTGCCCCCCATCGTTCATCTTTTAAAGGCGACTTTACCTCAAAATTGGCCTTGATCCTAAAGCCCTCATCTGATTGATCAGGGAGAACCTTGCTGGAAGGCTTGAATATCTTTATCCTGAGGTCTTTAGAGGCTATAGCATTATTAGGGATAGACCAGCGATAGAAGCCTTCATCAAAACCCGAGGTATTTTGACTCCCGGCAGCCCCGCTTGTTATGGTCTCCTGGTTTGCCGGGTCAACAAAGTTATCCCTTGAATAGGCAATGCTTAGAGTCCCGATATTAAGCCCCCAACTATTCCACCTGATCTCCATGGTATCCCCAATATTATATACCTCTTTACCATTAGGAGACACAACCTTAACCTGGGGCTTTTCCAGTATAGTAAATTGCTCAGAGGTATGGACAACGCCAGGTCGGTCAGCATCAACAATACTGATTGTGGCTGTCCCTGGTTGATCTGGCGGGACCTTACCTGTGGGTTCATCCTCAACCTTCCAGGGAGAGAATTGTCCAGTATTCCGGAGACCAGTTGCCCCTGAGATTGGTTTGCCATTGAATCTAATCTCAAGGCTATCACTTACTGTACCCTCCGATGTCCAACTAATTGTTGCCAGATCACTTACTACCCAATAGGTATCCTTATTCGGGGTCTTAAAGGTGATCTTTGGATTGGCAATGGTAAAGATATCTGAAGAGACCGAGGTTGATAGTCGTTTACTGTCAAAGACCTTTATCCTGGCCTTTGGAGAGTAATCATTAGGGATTATCCATTCAAAGAGGTAATATCCCTTTTCATCAAGGGTTACAGCATCATTTCCAACCTGGATATCCTTAAAATCACCATCATCAACTGAATATTGGATTGCCCACTGGTTACTAACCGCTCCATTATTCAACTTTTGCCACTTTATAAGGTGTTTGGTCCCGATAATCCACTTATCATCTAATTTAGGAAAGTCAAGCTTGAGCTCGGCTGCGGGGAGAATATTGATCCTGCAGGATTTGCCCTGAACTGCTGGCCTATTCAGGTCTTGTACCATAATCTTCACTGCCCCTTTATAGTCTTCGGCGACTGGCCAGGTCAGGCGATATCGACTTACCCCTTCTGGGGTCTCAGCATCAGTGATATTACTAATTACCAGACCACCCTTAGGATATATCTCTCCATTAAAGACAACATTCCCTTGATCCTCTGCAAAATACGTGATCTTGAGATTATTTGAGACACTTCCCTCAGTCTCCCACTCAATTGCCTCCAGGTCGCCGATTGTCCAGAGATTGCTGGTTGTTGAGGAAGGTCGATTGACTGTAATTCTTGGTTCTTCGATATAAAATATCTTGGACTTATTTTCTGTATATGGCTTCTCATTATCTTTAATCTTAATCATACAGAGATAAGAGGTTGTGTCAGGGATTAACCAGGGTAACTGTTTGTTAGTAGTAGCCCCATTATGGATCTCCTGCCAGGCAGATTCCACGTCACCTTTGGTTGAATACCAGATGGTTACATTATCAGAAAATAAGCCAAGGGGTGACCAGGTAATCTTTTTTGTTGCCCCAACCGGCCAGGACGCTCCTGCCTTTGGACTAATTATCTCAACTGTCGGAGGGGCTACCTCGAATGGGGCAGAGATATATTCTGTTGCAGGTCGGTCAGCATCGAAGATCCTGATCTGGCATTGGGTAGAGATAGACTCCGCAGGGGGTGACCATTCACAGAGTTGATCCTTCCCCTTTCCATCATCAAGCGGACACCAGCCATCAGGACATCCTTCAACTGTATTGCTCTTCTCATTCTTCCACTGGATCGTCAGATTATCCTTGATAGAGTTATTTGGGCCAATATATGTCCATCGTACCTCTTGTTTTTGTCCTACCACCCATGGCTTACCATTTGCTGGTGGAGGTGAGGTCAAGGTGATGCTTGGGATGTCAATGGTAAAAGGTTTATTTGAGGTGTCGATAACATTAGTCCTGGTTGTGTCAGATATCTTGATCAAGGTTGTCTCTGTCTTTTTATCAACATCAACAATCTCAGACCAACTGTAGAGGCCAAGATCAGCATTCAAACCGCTGGTTATCTCTTGCCAATTTCCTCCATTATTCAATGAAAAACTTAGCTGGATTGCCTTTTCAGCGAGTTTACCCCTTGATTCCCAGGCAATATTGTATTGACCAGTGGCATACCATATCTCAGCGCCATTAGGTGATTTTAGGGTCAATTGCGGTTCTTTGATGGTAAAATTTGCATTGGATGTATCAACTATTATTGGCTCAAATGTAGGGTAATTGGGATCAGGGTAGAGTTCTATTTTTATCTGACACTCTTTTAGATCAGGGAGCATTGGGGCTGGGAGTGTCCAGGTATAAGATCCATGATTTGTCCCAACCATATTGGCTTGTTGATCTGCAAGGGGAGAACCTAGAGCCCAATCTGTCCCATTAATTACCTCAGCAGAGCCCCAATTGTTTCCACTATCAGCAGAAAAATAGAGATTAAATAAGAGATTATCAAGGATATTACCAATTGTGTACCACTTGATCTCGTATTTTTCTCCCATGATTAGCTCTTCTCCGCCATTGGGCTGGATAATGACAATCCGAGGGGTGTCATAAATTTTAAAAGGTTCACTGAGATCAAAGACCCCTAATTGCGAGGTATCCTTGAGCATTAACTCAACTGTGCCAGAGTCACCACAGACTGCTGTCTCTGGGATGATCCAGGAGAATTTTCCACTGTAGGGCAATTCCCCTGCAGGGTTTATTGGGGTTGACCATTCTCCCTTGTTTATGCGGTAGGACAACTCAAGGGAACCAGCCTCAACTGCTCCGATTGAAGTCCAGGTAATCTCCTCTGTATCACCCTTTATCCACTCAGTATTATTATCCGGAGCTGTAATAACAACCTTTGGGGCAATAACCTTAAAACAAGGGGATAGCCCTTCTACCTTAACCTGGGTATCCCTCTTTTCTTCCTTATTTCCCTGGACGGAAGGGATGCTGTGCTCAATTACCTTTACCTTAATCCCCTCAGCCCGAGGTGCATTTATGGTCCAGTAATATGTCCCTGTATTATCCACTCCAGCCTGGATACTTTCCCAGACAAGTCCTTCACTACTACCACAAATTTCTTCACTTATGGAATAATAGATATCCACCTTGTCAGAGAGGATGCCCGTCTTATTCCAGGCGATCTTGCATTGAGAACCAGCCTCAAAGGCTGCTCCTTCTGTGGGCTCAACGACCTCAATAGTTGGGGTGGGCTCAATCGAGAAAGGGACATCTGAGAAATCGACCGCCTCGGCAATGAGCTCCCCAGTTGAGGGGTTAGTAACCTTTGAAGAGATCTTGACCTTGGCATTTTCTGAGATCCAACGTTTATTATTGATCTCCCACTCATATTCCCCATCATTTTTCTGGCCGGTCTTCTGCCAATCATCTACCGTATCATTAATGAAGAGATTTAACTGGATATTGTATATGGCTTGATTATTAAAGGTCTCGCCATAGGTCTGCCAGAGGATAGAGTGTTTATTGCCTATCTCCCACTTCTCTCCCCCATTTGGACTATTGATGACAATGCCCTGGATATTAAAGACCTTATCAGAACGATCTTCAATATTAGTGAATTTATTGCTGGCAATCTTGACCAGGGTATTAGGTGAAGATTTGTCTGGAATTTGCCAATTATAGAGGTGATTGTTAGGGAGAGTTTGCATCCCCTCAGGTGATATCCAGGTATAGCCATTATCCGGGGAGTAAGAGATCCTGGTTGTATAGGTTGTCTCATCAAGCCCCTGTTCTTCCCAGGTGACAGGTTTGGTCTCTCCGATCTTCCACCGTTCCCCATCATTTGGCGTTAAGACCTTTATGTAGGCTTGGAGATACTCCAGGCTTACCTCGTTTAGGATAGGGGTCTCTGCCCCTGATGAATGCAGGAATGCCTTATATTGAATCCACTGATCATCCTGACAATCTGAATTTACCTTATTGATTTCCTCGCCAGGATTTAGATAATAGGTATCTGATTCACTACCTACAAGTAAGGTCACTGTGACCTCATTGAGCTCAGGGGTTTGTGTCCCATCCTGACTGTTTAAGATTGCCCTGAAGAAGAACTGACCTTCTGGAAGGGTTGCCAAAAGTTGAGGCAAATGGTCATTGATCTCCTTACCTGTATTGGCTTGAGATAGACCTTCTTTGGTCTGACTCCAGGCTGAACCATTCCACCAATACCAATTGTATCCATCATTAGAGATCTGGTATCTTATTTTTGTCAAGTTAGGTTGTGTTAAAGGATCTTCTTGAAATCCGACCAGATTTTTATTATAGAAGACACCATGGATAGGTTTGATTGTTGGATTAGTAGCATAATATCTATCAAGCCCTTTAATATTTTCTTCTGGTTGGTAGACAAATCCTACGACAGGAGGTGTCCCTGCTGTCTTGTAAGTAATAAATTTATCCAGATAGAGACTTCCCAGGGCTGCCCTGGCTACAGGGGCAATGCCAGTCCCTGCAAAGGAGACAAAACCCTGATAGAGTTCCCTGTACCCATTTCCATGTTCAAAATAGACAGAGGTAGCAGGTGTCCAGGTAAACTTATCATCATTCCACATACAAGAGGAATACATATCTGTGATATTGGTCCAGTAATTATAGGTATTTCCTGATTCTTCATAGGCATATCCATCACTGGCTATATAAATATTATAACCATTAAGATATTCATTTGAGCCTATACGGGTCGCCTTGATGCTATTAAGATCGCTGATTCCAAAGAATTGCTGGATATCTTTGCTTGAGACCTGCCAGGTGACCTGGGTAACTAAGGGTGAAGCTGGGGATTGATTATTTTTGGCCCTTATATAACCACCTTGAGGGATAAGCACAGCAGAACGTCCATTATTTGTTCCAAATAGACTAAAGGAGAATTTAAGGCTTCCACCGATTGTAACGCCTGCGTCCTTATAAAATACTCCGCCTGTATAGGCATCCTTTCCTGGTTGCGGGCTACTTGGGATAATTGGTCCTGAGACCATCTTGAATCCAACTCCAATATTGTAATACTTCCAACCAGCCGGGGCACTGGAGCTTGAAAAGACAGTTTCCTTATCCCCTGTATCATTATAACGTCGTAGATCCCATGACCAATCATAGAGATGGCCAGGAATCAAGAGTGCGTGAAGATCTGGGTTAGCCTGATTCCAAAGGAGGGTAAGCGCCCCGCTAGGGATGGTAAACTCCTTTCCCTCTGTTTGTTCTTCCTCAGTTACAGCGGCCGGGATATTAAAGGTGGCAGATTCTAAGGTAAAACTCTTATTGATATTTAGATCTGTTAGCGTAAAGGAATAGAAGTAATTCCGCAATTCATAGTCATAACGATTTTTAATCACCCCGCCATTAGTGAAGAGATTGGAGATAATCAGCTTATCCCCAGAGGTAGCTGAAGGAATCTGGCCCGGGGCTATGTATTTTTCTAAGATTGGCCCTGCTGTCATTATTAGCTTTTGATCGCCATTCTTTATTTCGTAGTTGAGTTTTTCAGGTGGAATTTTCTCAAAGAGATTATCATCCAAGGAAAGATTCCAATACCACTTATAGCTGTTTCCTGGGACAAGTTCTGAGGGGATCTTGATCAGGACATTATTTACCGTAGTCTGGCCAGTGGCTGTTGGATAGATAAAGGTATAGCTATCCATCCCAAAGATTGCCCCGCAGGTGATTAGCTCTGCATTTTTATAATCCCATTGACTCAGGTCAGTGTCAAAGTCATCAAAGAAGTCAAAGACCTGACGGCCATTACTCTTGCTTGTAACTCCTGGGTCTGGATTACCGTAATACAGGTAAAGTTGTGTCTTATTCCCAAGTGGTATAGATGGCTTCTTGACCCAGACTATCCCTTTTTTTTTCTGGCCTGTTAAATTCTTCAAGATAGTAAGGGAGTTCTGTCGTATTATCTTCATCCAGGAAGCGCAGGTCATTACCGCTATCCTGAGAATTGGCCCAGAGGTCGCGATTATTCTTATCCAGGACAATCCGTACCTGATAATCCGTCAGGGATGCTTCCCCCTGGCTATTGTCGATCGAGATTTCTTCTTTATACGACCAGCCTGGCAGACCAAGGTCATCTGTCTCGGTGCCAGTGGGCATATAGGCTACAATCCTTTCATTAAAATTTGTTGTCCGTAAGACTGGGGTAATTGCCTCATAGGAATAATAACCATAGGTATCCACAGTGACCTTGCCTGTGGCTGTAATTGCCAGGTCTGAATAGGTATTGACAAGGTTATAGGTCTTATACTGTCCTTTTTGCAGGGAAAGAGAGATGGTCTTATCTCCTGTAATATTAATATCATTGTTATCCTCCCAGGAGATCAAGGCCAGGTTTCTACCCTCACCAGTATTAATATAATATTGTTTGCCAATTCCACCTAAGACATCTGCTGAGGAATGGACGCTTGATCCCCCATTTGTCCTGTCAGAGACAACAAGGTGGACAGGTTTATCAGCCAGGACATGGACGGTCATGGTTATATTAGGGTAGAGTTCTTTATACTGTCCCTTATTCAACTTACCAGTCCAGTCACCAGTACTCCCATCAATCTGATTGACCTTGATATTGGTATCATCCTCAAAGGCAGTTATAGCCAGAGATGAATTTCCAGGGGCATAGAAGTAGTACTCCTTCATATCAGGGGAACGTACTTGTTCATATCCCTCATTTACATTAATAAGACCAGCCATGACTGTTACAGGTTTAGATGTCTGAATTCTCCAGGTCTCCCCGCTCTTATCAACTGCATTCCAGAGGTATTTAAAATTACCTCTGCACATGGTAAAGGTCTGGGTGTCATCACCAACCCCATAATCAGTAATCGTTACCTCTGTGTCATCCTCATAGGCAGTAATAATTACATCGCCAGTATAATTATAGGATGGTATCCAGAGCCAGAGATCACTGCCTGTTACGAAATAAAAATCATCATCAGAGGCATGACTTGGTTCTACGCTGGAAGAGAAGAGGGTAATCGGCTTCTCTGCCTTTATATAATAGAAACTAAAATTGTCAGAATCATAACGTTGATGTTCACCTAGCTTAGTAAATTTTTTTTCTGAGGAGAGATTAGTCTTGATATTCGTAATAGTGACCTTGTTGTCCTCAGCACAAGAGACAAGCTCAAAGAAGTAAGTCATAAAGGCATAGAATTCTTTACCGATCATCGGATCAGCCAGGGTGGTATCTGACTGATCAAGTGCTGAGGATGTCCCATAAAGGATATAGATGGTTTTGATTCCTTCAGGGAGAGAGGGGATAGTTACCCAGCAGGTCGCCTTTCTCTTTGCCTTGCTAAAGGCCAGGAGCCTGTAGGTTAAAAGGGTCATCTGCGTACCATCATCTACAAAACGGATATCTTCGCCCTTGGTCTGGACATGTTCCCATAAGTGGAGATTGGTGTCAGGGATCTCGATTTTGATATTGATATTGGAAGAGACTGCCCCGCCACTATTATCTATCTTGATCGCTTGACGATAGGGGTAATTCTTTAATTCTCGATAGAGTTTGGCCTGCCCCCCGGTTAGTTGAATTGTTGAATCATAACTGTAATCCTCTGCCTTATCAAAACTATATTTGAGCTGATGGGTACCTCCTGGGCCAAACCAGCCTGTCCATGTCCCAGGTAAACCATTATTGTCTGGAGCTGTCCTGACCTGGAGTTTTATATCTGTCCCAGGCGGAAGTTCCTCTTGCCAGGAGATCTTCTTTAAGCGGTTTGTCTGTGAATCTGTCTTGTAAGGAGAGGAGGTTATTGCGGCTGTTAAAGGATAACGCTTATATTCAAGGGTAAGATTATCCAGTTTTGGCACCTCACCTTCTTTATAAGAATAGAACTTTGCTTGGTATTGGAGATATCTGTCCCCTGCATGAACTGAAGTACAAATAGAGAGGTTTCCATTATTTCCAATACTTGAGGCATGTTGCCAGTCAATAGCATCAGAGAGGTCTGGCTTTTGTCCACTTCTGACCTTAACCTCTATCTGGCCCAGACGTTCACCAGACCAGGAGATCCCTCCAAAACCAGTATTATTCCCAATTTCTTTGATCGCAGAGGTGTAAGTACCTGCACTAAATAAGAGACACTTTAAGAGAGGATATGTCCCACTCCCTGTAGCTAGATACATATATTCCCCTGTCCCAGGGTAGACCATGGTCGCTTCTGCTGAGAGATAAAAAGGAAGCTCTGGTAACTCCTCCCACTTGTCCTCGGAGATAGAGTAACGGAAATAATAGGGTGTCCCATAAGTTGTAGCTTCATAGGCCCTGGGGAGGTAAAAGAGGTAATCACCAAAGCCAGGGGAGAAGAGGTGGCCCCTGTAATTCTCTATAGGCAAGGGCTTTAGTCCCTCATTCCAGGCTTCTTGTTCAAGATCGTAAGACCACAATGCCCGGGAACCATCGCCTGGGAGGGCGTACATCTTTGCCCCTGTCCCAGGATAGACCAGGTTTCCTCCAGCATTAACATTGCTTGGGGTAGGTTTACCTGTATCTTCCCACTTATTTCGATTAAGGTCATAACGCCTAAAGTGGACCCTATTTCCACCCATAAGGGCATAGATATAATCTCCATAGGCAGTAATGGCATGGCCAGCCCCAAAGTCCTCTGGGGCATTAGAGAGGGTTGTCCAGCGATCGCGTTTTACGGAATAACCCCAAAATGCAGAAGAACTATTACCTTGTGTAGCATAGATCATATCCCCTGAATTAGGGTTAATGATCTGTGCCCCGCTACCAGTTGAGGCTGGGGTTGCGGAAACTGTACTCCAGATACGGCTATCCAGGGCATAAGTATAACATTCCCTACCATTACCCCTTCTGTAAAAGATCGACTTTTTATCAGGCATAGGACAAAGCCCGCCGCCTGCTTGATAAGTGGCAGGCAAATAATCAGCCTCGTCCCACTGATCACTTTCCCACTGATTAGAGGAGATTGAGTAACGGGAGAGGTTTATCCCCTGTTCACTCCCTCTAAAATTTCCAAGGCCAAAATAGAGGCGTTCTGCATCCTTACCTGCCCCACCTGCAAAGAATCCGCCCAGGCTATTCGCCTGGAATGGGGTATCTGCTACCCCCTCCCAACGCTTGGTGCTCAGGTTATAGCGGGCAAATCTGGTTGATCCCCCTTGGAGGGCATAGAGATATTCTCCTTGGCCTGGGTAAAATAGGGAGGCTGCGTCGTAGATCTCCCAGGGTGGAGAGAATTCAACATCAGAGTAATCGTCACTATTATATAACCATTCCCACTTATTTTGGTCTAGATTATATTTCCAGAAATTTTTGGTCCCTGACTGTCTTAAGAAATAGATACCTTTATATGTACCATCCGGGATATAGACCATGCTTGGGCCTTTGTAGGTCGTCCCGCTATCAGGTAGATTAGTGAGGCTAGTCCAACTCCCTACTGGACCATTACCTGAGATGGTATACTGATAAAAATTTCTTGTCCCCTCACCTCTTACAAGGTAGAGGATATTGCCAGTCCCTGTTAATTTAGCCCCTTGCCCAACCGCTCCAGGGAGGTCTGTGGCCCTCACCCACTCTCCATTAGTCAGGTTGTATGCCCAAAATTCACTGGTCATACCTCCCCTAGTAAGATAGATAAAGTCTCCACCTGGATAAGAGGCTACTGTCCCATAAGTAATCGGGAAGGGTGTCTTCAGCACCCCCGACCACCTCTCCTGATCAATTGAATATCTCCAGGCCAGGCTTGTAAAGCGACCAGTGAAAAAATAGGCGCTTTTTTCCCGATCAACATAGACCATGTTTCCATAGACATAGCGATCAGGGGTAGGGGAATCCCAACTCTGGGTATCCCAGGACTTCTCGTCCAGATCGTAGCTGGATGTCAGTCCATAGATGTCAGTGAGGAGATAGAGTTTATTGCTGGAGATACAGGCATCGGCTCGTCTATAGAGAGAGCGTGGTTTATTACCTAACCATGTCCATTTATTCATGGAGATTGAATAGGCATAGAAATCACTCGCTGAACGATCATATTGCGAGCAGCCAACAGCCCCAACCCAGTAAATCAAATCACCCTTGCCAGGATAAAGGAGCTTTCCGTTCCGATTATTCCAGGAGGTAAGATCAGCCACAGTATTATCCCAGAGGTCAGTCTTGATATTATAACGCATAAAATCATTGCCAGTACGGATGGCATAGATGTAGTCAGTGAGGAGATTGTATTCCCCAACACTATACTGAGGATTGTCTTTGTCTGGATTATTATAACCGCAGTAGATAAGGGATGCCCCAGTATAAACACTTGCACCACCAGTTATTCTCTGACTTTCATCTACAGCGCCAACATTAGCTAATTTTGTCCATGTATTGGTAGTAAGATCATAACGATAAAATTCCTTTCTATCCCAACCTGGCCAGCCATAGATGTAGTCCTTACCATCAGTTCCAGGGGCAGCTATAATTCCACATCCTCGGTGGGAAGTCCTGTGGTAATAACGAACCGTCCCATCTGCCTCTGTATAAGAAGACAGATTCTTGGCATCAGGCATACAGGCCAGGTTAACCCATTCTCCTTGCTTTCTTGGGTCCTGGCCAGGAACAGGGGTTAGATCTGGGAGTTTAAAGCGAGCCAGGTTAGTATAGATATCAGAGGGTTGTCCCTCATAGACATATGTAGCCTGGGAACGGATAGCATAGAGGTGTTCATCTCCGGGTATATATGCAAATGTTGAGAAGGTGCATGGACGAAATCCACCCATAGGAAAAGAGACATCCTTTGCTTGATCCCAACGCTGGGCATCAAGATCATAGCAATAAAGGTTTCTTGAATCATTGGCAGCAGCTGTATAGATACAGCGATGTCCATTGTGTTCAAGATAAGTTGCGTCACCCATTTGACTATTATGTGGAATTCTTACCTCCATCCGTTCTGCTGTATCTGTCTCCCAACGTGAATTACCCGTATCAAAGCGCCATGGGGTAAGATAATTTATTGATCCTAAGAGACACATCTTCATAGTTGTCTCATCTGGAAAGTAACAGATTGCTGTGCTATTGAAATTCATCGGTTGTTTTGGAAATGCCTGTAATCTGGGTTTGGAAGGATTGGCTGGGTCATGGATTGAGCTCTCCCAGCCCATTTCTCCCACGGAAGAGTCGAAGAGATTGTACCGCATAAAGACTTGGGAGTTGTTATTCCAGGCATAGAGGTAATTCCCCCGTCCAGGATAAGAGAGGTTTGAGTCCCATCCTAAAGAAGAGGGGAGTGAGGCAAGGATACACCAGTCATTCCCTGGGCAATCATCAATGGTCTCTTTGAGATTAAATCTGGCAAAGGTCGTCCCTCCGCCTGTGGCATAGATAAATTTTCCCCCATTAACATCCTTGAGATAAACCATACCCGATCCAACAGAGATATTAAAGGGGATATTCTTTTGGATATTCCAGATCCCTGAACTTACATCATAGCGATGAAATTCAGATGAACTTCCTCCCCTAAAGGCGTAGATGCTCTCAAGGTCAGGTGCAGCAACCAATGCCCCTCCGACATAAACACCCGAAAGACTGCTGCTTAAGGGGTGACTTGCCCCATCCCATTCTGTTTCCCATTGCTTACTGCTGACCTTAAAACGATAAAATTCCTTTCGTCCTCCACCAATCAGGCAATAGACATAATCTTCACCCTCTGGGACGTCATAATAGGTTATGCTTACCCCCAGACCAACGGCCTTGGGGATATCAGCTAAGATTTCCCATGTCTCAGTCTTGACATTAAAACGGGCAAAGGTCTTTTGTCTACCCCCACCAGTCCAGACTGCGTAGATATAATCCCCACCCTTGGTATATGTTGGATATCGGCCTAGGTGTGGAGAAGGAGGCAGGCCAGTCCATTCACCAAGGGAATCAACGAAGGGGTTGGAAAATTCAGAGCCCATTCCGATCGTAGCCTCATTACCAGTGCCAAAGAGGAAGGCATTGTTGAATTCTCCCTTAGAGAAGTCATCACTACTCTCATCAGTAAGGGAGAGGGTTTCTGGCCCTAGTTTTACCTCTCCTGAAGTAGAGGTATCAATTAGCTCATCCTTATCACTATAGCGTTTCCACCCTGCCTGGTTAGAGGGATCCTTGGCCGTAGTTGCCGATTTCCCATCCTTCCAATCTGTCTGAAGCCATTTTTTGTAAACATCTCCTGCCCTGACTGTGGTTACAATAAAGATGAAAAGTCCGGTGATGAATAACAATGTTCCAATACGTTTTTTATTACACATCGTTCTTCCTCCTTACGCTTGTAATGGGTATAAAGTAGCTTTTTTACTTTATACCCATTACAAGCGATTTTTATAATAGACATCTTTCCAAAATAAAGGCCCTATTCTCTAGGGCACGAGAAGACAAAAATTTTGCTGGAGTGAGTTATTTAGTAGGCTTTTTGTAAATTTTCTTAGCACAGATTCCCGTAAAATTGCCTCTGTTTGAGCGAAGCGAGTTAGGCAATTTAGGGAAGCAAGCTTAGAAAATTCAAA
>JAZDLJ010000139.1:0-2590 GCA_043802115.1 bacterium
TTGCCCTGGGCTGATATATAACGCCCTTTCAGGGCTAAAGACTAAAAAAAAATTGCCCTGAACATTATTACCTTACTTTTTGAAGAGGATACGAAAAAAAGTGGTTCATCGAACTATAGATTTTCAGAAAAATTTATAAAAACCAAAAACGAGATTTTAGATGAAACAAATCGTAGTCATCAGTGGAAAAGGCGGTACTGGCAAAACCATTCTTACTGCATCATTTGCGGCCTTAGCAAAAAATAAAGTTATGGTTGACTGTGATGTAGATGCAGCTGACCTATACTTACTTTTGCATCCTGATATAAAGCAAAGAAACGAATTTAAAAGCGGAAAGACAGCTTACATTGATCAAAAGGTTTGCATTAATTGTGGTAAGTGTATTTCTGCTTGTAGATTTGAAGCTATAAAAAAAGACTTTCAGGTTGATCCTATCTCTTGCGAAGGTTGTGGGCTATGCAATCATATCTGTCCAGTAAAGGCAATAAAGATGGAGGATAATATAGCTGGAGAATGGTTTATTTCTGAAACAAAATATGGACCTTTTGTCCATGCAAAGTTAGGGATTGCAGAGGAAAATTCTGGAAAACTTGTTGCCAAGGTTAGGCAAGTTGCTAAAGAGATAGCTGAAGAAAAAAAACTTAATTATGTAATTATCGACGGACCACCAGGGATAGGCTGCCCTGTTATTGCTTCGCTCTCTGGGATAGATTTGGCAGTTATTGTAACTGAACCTACCATCTCCGGACTCCATGATTTATTAAGGATAATTGAGGTGACAGAACATTTTCAAATTGCTACTAAGGTCATTATTAACAAATATGACTTAAACTTAGAAAACACAAACACAATAAAATTATCTTGTACAAAAAAGCATCTTGAAATATTGGGATGCATCCCTTTTTCTTCTTCTGTAAGTAAAGCAATAGTTAGCGGCAATTCACCTGTTGAATTTTGTGGAGATGAAGTTGCCAATGAAATAATTTCCATCTGGGCTAAAATAGAAAAGGAGAAAATTATATGAATAAAAAAATTGTAATTATTGGAGGATCCGCTGCAGGGCCAAAGGCAGCAGCAAGGGCTAGAAGATTTGATCAAGAAGCGGATATCACATATGAATCAAGGAACAAAAGCGAGGCTAGAATTTTTAAAACCACTTCTTTCGTTTAAAACAATAAATCATGAAAATGGCTATAATTGTCATTACTATCCACACCAACATATACCCGTATCGCCAATTTAACTCAGGCATATTCCATTTTGAACCTTGAGGATTAAAGTTCATACCATAGATACTAGTAATAAAGGTAAGCGGAATAAAAATTGTCGCAATAATAGTAAGGGTTTTCATGACATCATTCATCCTATAACTTATACTAGACAAATATATCTCAAGCATCCCCGATGTTGTATCCCGAAATGATTCAATTGTGTCTATTGCTTGGATAGTATTATCGTAAAGATCTCGTAAATATATCTGGGTTGTTTCGCTAATTAAGGGAGATCCTCCTCTCTCTAAACTACTAACAACCTCTCTCAATGGCCAAACTGATTTTCGTAAGAAGACCATTTCACCTTTTAATGTATTGATATTACCAAGGACTCTTGAGGATGGTTTTTTTACCAAATTTTCCTCTACAATCCCAATTTTATCACCAAGATTTTCTAAGACAACAAAATAGTTATCAACAATAGCATCTAGTAGGGCATGGGCAAGATAATCAGGCCCGGATCTCCTTATATGTCCTTTTGCGACTCTTATTCTTTCCCGTACAAGATCAAAGACATCTCCTATCCTTTCCTGAAAAGAGATTATGTAGTCTTTACCAAGGATTAGACTTACCTGTTCTGAATCAATCTCCTCTCTCCCATCGTTAAAAGACAACATTTTTAAGATAATAACAATATAGTCTTCAAAATCCTCATATTTAGCACGTTGTGTTGTATTTAAAATATCTTCAAGGGTGAGGGGGTGTAGGTTAAAACAGTTACCAATTTTTTCAATAACACTTATATCATGCAGCCCATCAATATTTATCCATGTTACTGATGACTTATTTTTAATGGAAAGAAAATCCTCACTATTAGGAACTTCTCTTTCTTGTAAATGATCTTTATCATAGTTAATAACTGTTATTCTTGTTCTTTCTATCTTTTTATCGCCTACATGAAGTAGTGTGCCTGGTGGTAAACCCACTTTTTGAGTATATCTTTTAAATGACTTACGCATCTAAATAGACCTCTGCTCTTTCTTAAAACTTTTTGACTTTTTTCCCTTCATCATTTCATCATTAATATATCCAAAATAATTAGGATAGTAAAGATAAATTAGAGTAACGTCGATATCATTATATACTACTCCAAGTTAGATTTTTCTGAGGTAACACCGGTTAATTTTGTAACTAGCTGTTTAGGCACAAAGTAGCAAAGGTACAAAGGGAAAAAATAAAAAAAACTTAAAAACTTTCGACCTGTACGATTAGAATAGTGCCTTTTTGCTCCGAAGGAGCATTTCATACTAGCCTAGGGTGAGCGAAGCGTAACCCTAGGTAATGATTTATATACCGATAGCACTCTGAAAGAGTGCCTC
>JAZDLJ010000149.1:0-4012 GCA_043802115.1 bacterium
CACAGATAGCTATAGCAAAATAATTAAGTATTTCAATGAATTAGTCAGCCAACACTAACCGAACGAGGCTATTTTTTAACCGAATGCCATTGGGGCTAGGGGTGGGTAAAATTCATAAAGATCACCCGCAAAACCGCATAAAAAAAATGAAAATTCCTATACAATTAAATTAGCGCCCTACGGGCGGACTTCTTGATAATGTAGTGCGAGGCTTTAGCCTCGCTAAAAAGCGACCTTAAAAGGTCGCACTACTACAAATGATAATCTTTTCAATAAGAAGCAATATCAATCGCCCGCAAACCCGCATTTTAAAAAAGCATTTTCCTATACGATCTAGTTATTGATAATGGATCAAATGATGGGACTTTTGAATTTTTGAAAAGTGATTATAAACAAGATATTAAAATAATTAGAAGTGAGATAAATCTTGGTTGTGCTGGAGGAAACAATTTAGGGATTAGAGGATCAAAAGGGGAATATGTAATGCCTTGTGATGCCAATCTCTTTATGACTCCAACTTATGTTGAAGAGATGGTTAGAGCGGTAGAGAAGTCAAAAGATATTGGTATGGTTCAAGGAAAATTATTAAAGATTGAAGAAACTGCTAATGGATATATTGAGACTAATACGATTGATTCCGTTGGTACGTATCTTACAAGAGATCGGAGAAATTTTGATCGGGGGCAAGGAGAAGAAGATCAGGGGCAATATGATCAAGAAGAATATATCTTTGGAGCAGGTGGAGCTTGTCCTCTATACAGGCGAGAGATGCTAAATGACGTTGCTATAAAAGGGGAATTTTTTGATGAGGGTTTTTTTATCTATAGAGAAGAGGTTGATCTAAACTGGCGGGCTCAACTTTTTGGTTGGAAATGCCTTTATGCCCCAAAAGCAGTCGCTTATCATTTAAGGTCTTACACAAAAGAGACAAGAAAAAAGCTACCTTTGAAATTACGCAAACTCCAGTTTAGAAACAGGTACCTTATGGTATACAAAAACGATAGTTTAGAAAATTTTTTAAAGGACGTGCCTTATATCCTTTGGTTTGAACTTAAGGCTTTTATTTATCTCTTGGTCTTTGAGCCAAAGTTATTTTTTGCTTACGCTGAGGCTATTGGGTTATATCCTCTTATGAAAAAAAAACGTCTTTATATCCAAAACAAAAGGAGGATAGCAGACAAAGAGATGAGACGGTGGTTTACACTATAATATCCAGATAAGGGAAACGTGATATTGTATAAATTTTACCAGTATTATAAGGCGTTCTTAATTTTTCTTGATATCCCTATAGCTTTAATTGTATCATATATACAAATACTCGAGAGTGATAAGTTCTCCTTAAGTAATACTAGTTTTAAAAAAGTGTAAGAAAGGAGAAATGGGGAAAATGGAGAATTGGAGAGAAAAAATTAAATCTTTAATTCTCCAATATTCCCCCTTTCTCCTTAATCTTTTATTTTTTAAGAAGTTGCAGAGAACTTATCACTGTGGAGTACAAATAACATGATGTTATAAAAAAATTTTGCAAAAATAAGTGAGAGACCATAATTACTTATAATTTTTTTAAACCACCTTTTAATGTTTTTATAAAAGTAGAAGAACTTTTTCAATTCCAGAAATCTTATAAGTATTTATGGTCTCTCACTTACCAAATTAGTCTAGAAACCATAATAAGGGACTGGTTCAAGGTTTAGATATACTACTCCAACTCAGGTTTTCTTAATTGATTGTATTAATTAAATATAGTAGCCTAAAGTAGAAAGTAGCAAAGGCACTGAGACACAAAGGCACAGAGGAAAAACAAAAAAAACTTTAAAAACTTTGTGCCTATGTGCCTTAACCTACTGATTTTTAGCTATCCTAACAGTTTTTATCAAGGCTAGTAGTTACTAAGAAAACCTAAGTTGGAGTAGTATAACCATAAATTGAAAATCTGAGAACAGTTACAATGTTTTCTCTTTGTTTTTAATGACCAATGTCTAATGACCAGACCAATCAACTAGATTAATTCCTTAGTCTTTCCACCTCTCGATTCCCAGTAAGTTTCTCAAGCCTCTTTTCTAATTCTTCAACTGAGAACTCCTCCAACTCCTTCTTACCTGATATCAATAACCCTTTCATTAATTGAATAGCCCTAATACTCCCAATTAACTCCCCTTTTTCAATTCCTTTTTCAATTCCTTTTTCAATTCCTTTTTCAATTCCTTTTTCAATTCCTTTTTCTTCATATACCGTCATCATATTTCTGACCTCCTTATATTGTTCATCCTGATTAATAATCTTTAATGAAAGTTCTTCCTCTTCTTGACTTAATCTCATTGATTCATTTACAAAATTTATTAAGATACTTTGCCTTGCCTCATCTAGACGAGAAGTTATAATTAACCTTAAAGCCTCGAGTTTGACCTTTAAGCGTTCTTTTTTGTCAAAACCCATTTTAACCATCAAGGCGTGGGCTAAGGGATTATTGCTTTTCAGATATCTTTTATAATCAAACTCCTTTAATTTTATTTTTTTATAACGAAAGTCCAGGTAGGTTTCATCATATTCTACCTTATACTCTCGATCAATGTCTTCTCTCCATAAATGATCATCAGCAAAGACTACAATTGGAATAATATCTTTTTCATGTCTTAGATATAATTGGGCAAAATACTTAAACATCCTTTTACTTATCCCTCTCTTCTTTTGCCCTTCGACCTCTATATGAATTATAATAATCTTTTCCTCTTCTCTATCCTTTAGAGTTATTTTAACAACAAGGTCTAGTTCCTTACGCTTACCTTCAGGTATATCTGTAAATATCTCCTGTAAAAGAAATTCGGTAGAAACAAAGTCTATCTTACTAATTAAAAATGGGAGAAACAGTTCTATAAACTCTTTGAAAAAGGTCTGTAAAAGTAACTTAAAGAGCTGATCATTATCTGTCTTGTCATTACTTTCTTCTACCGCCATAAATATCCTCCTAACTTTAAGAATTAATGAACAAAAACCAAGAACTGATTTAACTTACCTCAAAATACTTAAATCTCTTATTCCCCAAAATATAAATAATATAACTCCTGATCTTAAAATAAGGAAACTGTTTTAGAATATCCTGTTCATATCCCTTAATCTGTTTAATGTCTTCTTGTCTAGGTTTTCTAATTTTCAAAATTTTTAGTTTTGTCCCTTCTCTATTACTGTAGTGTTTAAACTCAACCAAGTACTTTTGATGCCGATATTGAGTATGATATTTGCCTAACATCTCCCAATCACTGCGTCCACTTGGATAATTGGTTTCTATAAAAAAGGTAAAGGCATGAGAGAGATATTGCGTGCATAATTCATAGAAGGTTGTCCTGTAGAAATTCTCATTAACTTTGTCAAAGATTTGGGCAGGTAGTTGTTTGACATAGACATCCCAATATCCTTTAGATAGAGCTTCAATATCCATATTCTCTACGAACTTCTCAAATATCCCTGTATAGCCCTTGGAAACCTCGATATTTTCTATGGCATTAAAATATTCAGTAACTATTTGTTTCATAGTGAGATTAGGAAGTCTCATCTTAAATTCGTCTTTAAAGGTGAGCATGCCAAGATAAAATAGGCTTAAGGGATAAAAATCCTTTTCAAAGAACTGATTCATATTAAATTTAAATATGATCATCTTACTATCATAAGGGAGCTCTTTTTCTAATAATAAAGTTTCTAACATTTCCTTTCTCATAAGAAATAGAGGCAAAAAAGAGGCAAATCTTATTTCCTTCAGCATCTTCAGTATATCTGTTTTGGTAGATGTCTTTAATAAGCGAATTATTCAATAGCTTAAAATAGAAGTTAAAAAGATAGAGATATAGTACAAATTTTTCTGCCTCTTCTGCAATTTGTGACCAAAATAGTACTGGCAAGAATAACTGTTAGATATTATAATTATATTATAATTATATTATAATCCTTTCTAAAATCAAAAGGAGGAGATCATAATGTCTACAAGTTTATTATATCATACCCAAAGGATAGTTGATTA
>JAZDLJ010000168.1:0-7976 GCA_043802115.1 bacterium
AACAGAGGCAATTTTACGGGAATCTGTGCTAAGAAATTTTACAAAAAGCCTACTAAATAACTCACTCCAGCAAAATTTTTGTCTTCTTTTGCCCCTAGACACCTAGAGAATACAGCATTTATTTTGGAAAGATGTCTAATATAGAAATAATGGATAAAGCACACTTTAGAAAGGGGATTTCGAATTCCCGTAAAAAAAAGTAAACTAGCAAGTAAAGGATGCCGATATGATTTTAATACCATAACCCCTAACCCAAAATAAAACTATGGATAAAAAAAATATTTTGATCATTGATGATGATGAAATTACCCAAGAAAGTCTAAAGAGACTTTTGTTTCTTGATGGATACAATGTTATTACAATAGGTGATGGAGAAAGTGGTTTGCAATTAGTAAAAAACGGAGAAAAAGTAGATATTGCTCTTGTAGATCTTAAAATGCCAGGGATAGATGGAATAGAAATATTAAGAAGACTAAGAAAGATATCTTCTATGATTGAGATTATTATGATAACTGGTCATGGAGGGATAGAAAGCGCAGTAACTGCCTTGAAAGAGGGGGCATCTAATTATATCTGTAAACCTATTAATTATGAAGAACTTAGAATATCTATTAGAAAATCCTTAGAGAATCAGAAGATTAACCAACGCCAGATCAAACAGACAGAGGAGTTGCAAAAGGCCAGAGAAACGGCTGAGGCTGCTAACCTGGCTAAAACTGAATTTTTAGCCAGGATGAGTCATGAGATTCGTACGCCGCTTAATGGGGTAGTTGGGATGTCCAGGCTATTACTTTCTACAAATTTGGACTCGGAACAACAGAATTATGCAGTATCCTTAAACAAATCCGCAGATATTCTCATTGAGCTACTTAGTGATATTCTTGATCTTTCTAAGATTGAGGCAGGTAAACTTACTATTGAACCAATTTCGTTTGATCTACAGTTGTTGGTCGAGGATGTGGTGAATATTTTAGCTGGTAAATCGACCGAGAAAGAGGTTGAACTTATTCTCCGTTACGATCCAACTGTCTCAAATTGTGTTATTGGAGATCCTTGCCGTATCCGACAAGTGTTGATTAATCTTGTGAGTAATGCCCTTAAATTTACTCAGGCAGGATATGTATTAATAAATGTAGTGAATCAAGGATTATCTAAAAAAGAGGTGACTATTAAAATAAGTGTTGAGGATACAGGTATTGGTATCTCTGAAGATAAATTAGAATTTATTTTTGAGAGATTTTCTCAGGCAGATTCAACAATATCAAGGGAGTACGGGGGGACAGGGTTAGGATTGACCATCTCGAAACAGTTGATTGAATTGATGGGCGGAAGGATTGGGGTTGAGAGTCAATCAAACAAAGGTTCGATCTTTTGGTTTGTCTTAGATCTCCCGATATCTCACAAGACAAATATGGTTTTATCCCCAGCGAAGTTGATTAATTCCAGGATATTAATTGTAGATGGGGATGGGGATAACATAAGTACATTAAAAGGGCAGGTAAAAGATTTTGGGATGAGATGCACATGTTGTTTATCAGGTCAAAAGGCCTTGGAACATTTGTATGAGGCTCAGAAGGAAGGCGATCTGTACGAGATCGTAATTATAAATTATTATCTAACTGATATGGATGGACCCTCATTAGGCCTCATAATAAAAGCAGAACCCTTTCTAAAGAAAATTTTGCTGGTGATGTTGACACCTGTAGGTCAGAGGGGTGATGCGAGTGCTATTGAAAAAGAGGGCTTTTCAGCCTATTTGTTTAAGCCATTTTCTGCAACACAACTAAAGCATACCCTAATTGCTATTCTGGCAGCAAAAAATAATAATATAGCCCAGCCTATAGTTACAAAATATACCCTGGCAGAATATGAGCTGAAAAAAAATGAATCTTTCAAGATGGATGGACATCTTGTACTTGTTGTTGAAGATAATTTAATTAATCAAGAGGTTGCTAAAGGGATGTTGAAAAACTTTGGTTGTCAGGTAGATATTGCAGTAAACGGAAAAGAAGCCGTGGATATCCTGGAAAAAGGAAGATACCAGATGGTTTTTATGGATTGTTTAATGCCTGTTATGGACGGTTATGAGGCTACAGCAGAGATCAGACGTCGCGAAAAAGGAGACAGTCGTATCCCAATTATTGCCATGACCGCTCATGTCATTAAAGGAGTACGGGAAAAATGTCTTGCAGTGGGTATGGACGATTATGTCAGCAAGCCATTGCAAACAAATGAATTGTGTAAGGTATTGCAGAGATGGAATAGTAGGAATAGTGATAGTCCTCGACAATGAGCGCACTAAAAGTGAGACCAACTTACAAAAGGAATATATAATCTTCACTCACCCCTTTATAGACATTTTTTAAAAAATTAACTATAAGGAGGCATGAAACAAACCTCTTTTTTGGTCACAAATTGCAGAAGATCCAAAAATCATGCTAAGAAAAACCTAACCTGGAGTAGTATATAGTAAAAATATTTCTTTACAAGAAGGAAATAATTTACAATAATGTCCTTAATATGAAGAAAGAAATTATTAAAGAAATTATCAGGGATTTTCAGATTCGTGAGCTTCCTACTGTAAACAAAAGGATTGTTACCTTGCCTCTGGATGCTGGTAAGATTATTACTATTACCGGGGTGCGAAGGTGTGGAAAAACTTACCTGATGTATGATGCAGTTAAAAGGCTACTTGAGAAAGGAATGAACAAAGAGAATATTGTCTATATCAATTTTGAGGATGAACGGCTTGAATTTAAAACTGAAGAACTGGATATTATCCTACAGGCTTACAGGGAGATGTATCCAGATACTCTAATAAAAGATGTTTATTTCTTTTTTGATGAAGTACAGAATGTCGTTGGTTGGGAGAAATTTATCAGGAGGATAGCCGAATCCTTATCGAATAATATATTTATTACAGGTTCCAATGCTAGGCTGTTAAGTTCAGAAATCGCAACAGCCCTCAGGGGTCGTTCAATTAATTATGAAATATTTCCACTTACCTTCAGGGAATATCTTGATTTTCTGAAAGCGGACACTGACCTGTATAATCCGACAGCAAAGGCTAAAATTATACGTCACTTTAAAAATTTTTTATTAAATGGAGGTTTTCCTGAAATACTTCATTTAAAGAAAGAGATAGGGGATAAAATACTTCAGGAATATTTTAACGTTATGATTTACCGTGACATCGTCGAGAGATTTAATCTTACTAATCTTCCAGCGCTGAAATATTTTATGAAAAGGGTATTTGAATCCGTTACAAACCCATTGTCTGTAAATAAAATTTATAATGAACTCAAATCACGAGGATATAAGATCGGGAAAAATATGCTTTATGAGTTCCTTGAGGCGGCTGAAGCAGTATACCTTGCATTGCCGTTGAAAAAATATTCTTCTTCCATATTAAAAGAGGAATTGTCCGAAAAAAAAATCTATTGTATTGATAATGGCCTTCTTAATTCTATATCTTATAATTTTAAGAATGGCTTTGGAAAGCTCCTTGAGAACCTGGTTTTTCTTGAATTAAAAAAAACAGGGAAAAATATAAGGTTCATAAAAAATGGTAGGGAATGCGATTTTATTATTATTGAAAAAGATGAAAAAAAACAGTTGATTCAAATAAGCTATACATTGTCGGACAGAGATACAAAAAAAAGGGAAGTAACCAGCCTAACCCTTATCTGTAAGTCGCTAGGAATAAATATGGGGACTATCTTAACTTATGATGAAGAAATGGAGATAATTGAAAACGATGTTAAAATTCAAGTATTGCCTGTCTATCGTTTTTTATTCCAATTACAAGTATCTTTTTGAAAATTAAATTTTAATCCGATTTAATTTTTGTTCTTTAACGTTTATGGTTAGGTTTATTCTTAAGCCGAAGTGGGTATAAGATATGTTATTCTAACTTAGGAATAGAAATTTAATAGATTAATCAGGGTATTCTTCAGTTTGTACTTTTTAAAAAATGTCTGAACACGATTAAAGGATTACAAGATGGACAGGATTAAAACAAAAAATTGAAAAAAATCGAAGGTAACGTATGAAAATCCTAATTATAGATGACTCTCTTTTTGCCCTGGGAGTCTTTAAGACAACGATTGAGTCATTAGGATACAAAGTAATAATTGCAGCGGGGGGAAAAAAAGGGCTTGAAAAATATAAGGAAGAGAGACCTGATATTATTATTTGTGATATCCTGATGCCTGAAATTGATGGATATACGGTTATTAGAGAGGTTAGAGAGACAAATAAGATTATCCCTATAATAGCCGTAACAGCCGATGTCCAAAAAAGCACCTCCAGGCTACTTGAAGATATGGGAGTCACAGAGATTTTATCAAAGCCTTTTGATATAGAAAAAATAAAAAATATCTTTTATCAAATGGAGAGGGGGTTAAATATATGAAGATAGTTCTTGTTGATGACAACATAGTGCCTCGCCTTAAGCTAAAAAAATTTATCCTGGATGCTGATAAATTATGCGAGGTTATAGAGGGGAAAAATGGTCTTGAAGGCATTGATATTATTAAAAAAGAAAAGCCAGATCTTGTTTTTCTTGACCTGCTTATGCCCGGGCTTGATGGTAATGAGGTGCTAAAACGTTTAAGGTCCGAAGGGATTGAGACAAAGGTAGTTATCTTAACCTCTGATATTAGAGATAAGACAAAAGAGGAGTTATTAGCTCTGGGTGCCTGGCAATTTCTTAATAAACCGTGTACTGGGGAAAAGGTAGCTGAGATAATAAAAACAATGATGAAATCAAAAAAGTAATGATGAAGTCAGAATGATGAATTATGAAATAAAAAAACAATTAAAAACGTAAGCACAGATAATTATTTTTTATCAGTTGTTTTTCATATTTCATCATTCTGACTTCATCATTCAAAGAAGGAGGGGGCAATGGAAAAGAAAATTTCTTTCAGTGAATACGATCTTGATATCTTAAAAGAGGTCTTAAATATTGGCATTGGGAAAGGAGTTAGTGTTGTTTCTGAGATGATTAATTCCAGGATTGAGCTGATTTCTCCAGATATAGAGATAGCCTCAGAGATCAAAAATATGGGTGAGACTTTAGAAAGTTGGTGCGGATTGCCAAGCATTGGGGTCTCTCAGGAGTTTGTGGGGGACTTGATAGGGATTACCATTATAGCCTTTTCTAAAAAATCAGCCTCTGATCTTGTAAGACTTCTTTTGGAGTATAACGAAGAACAAGAGTTATATGAAAGCGATTATACTGCCCTTGAAGAGGTGGCCAATTGTCTTATTAATGGAACCATCGGAACCCTTTCTAATTATATAGATATAGACCTTGATTATGAGGTGCCCCGTTTTTTTCCTGAGATGACTCCCAAGACTATAGAGGTTGAGCATAAATTAGATCGGGAGAGGGATTACAAGAAACAAGAATGTGTCTTAATCATCAAATCCGGACTTAAAATATCCAAAAAAGATATATATCTGGCCTTAATGATCATAATAGGAATAAGATCATTAGAAAAGATAGTTACCTTAACAAGAAAGAAATATTTGCATGAGACCAATGAGAAGACAAGAAGATAAGAAGATAAGAAGATAAGAAGGCAAAAAGAGGAGAAAAAATAATGTTGAGTAGTGTCCGCCCGAAGGGCGCTAATTTAATAATGATGAACGAGCAATAATGAACGAGATTCCCAAATGGAAAGTAGTCTTCAATATGTCCCTATCCCAATATTTGTCCTTGATTCTGAATTACGGATTATAGAATGGAACCGGACTATAGCTGACTCATCTGGATTAAGGGCTAAGGCTGTTTTAGGCAAAAGATTAACAGAGCTATTCCCTGATCTGGTGAAGAGAAAGAAAGATGAGTATATCCGCCGGGCCATAGAATCCAGTCATGTAGTAGTTATGTCTCCGCAGATCCATAAATATCTCTTACCATTACCGCTAGTCCATCCTAATAGGCATTTTAAATATATGCAACAGTATGTTACCCTGCGACCATATAAAGAAAAAAAAAAGATTTTTCTTTGCGTAACCTTAGTGGATGTGACGGGTGAGCTGAGCCGCACCCTTGATTTAAAGAGTACCTTAACGAATCGCGCTTTTTTAATAGATGAGAAGACCAGGGAATTAAGAAAAAGGATGCAGGAACTAGAGCTGGTATCAGTAGCAGCCGAGACAGCTAATAGGGCCAAGTCAGAATTTCTAAGCAATATAAGTCATGAGATTCGGACACCTTTAAATAGCATCCTTGGTTTTTCCAGGTTACTCCTGGATGAAATAGGAGGTTCTCCCCACATCATTTCTAAAGAACAAGGCGATGATTTTAGTATCCTCTTATCATCAGGACAACAAAAAAATATAGAATACATAATAAAGAATAGTAAGATACTTCTCCAGCTTATTAATGATCTCCTGGACCTGGCCAAGATAGAGAGTGGAAAATTTAAGATGGAGGAATCCCTTTTTGATTTAAAGGATTTAGTCTCTGATATAGTAGAATCGACTAAAATTGCTTTTAGTGATAATTTAAAAGAAATTAAATGTTTTTTAAAGAATATCCCGGATAATATCCTTGGTGACCCTATACGGATAAGGCAGGTTATCGTAAATCTATTAAGTAACGCCATAAAATTTACAGAAAAAGGAAAAATTATCTTAAGTGTTGTCAGGATTAAAGAAGATGATCAGATGATTAAGATAAAATTTGCTGTTAAGGATACAGGAACTGGAATCCCTGAAGATAATCAGCAAAACATTTTTGAACTATTTACCCAATTAGATGGGAGTCTAACCCGAAGACATGGAGGGGCAGGGCTGGGATTGGCAATATCCAGAAAGATATGTCAGGCGCTTGGGGGAGACTTACTGGTAAAGAGTAAGGTTGGGAAAGGGAGCATCTTTTATTCTACCCTCCAATTTAAGAAGGGGGTGGGTAAAGTGGATAAGGAAAAAGCTCAAGACATCTCCTTTGAGGAAGTAGAGTTGACTAAAAGAATTAAGGATACTGGTGTTGATGTCCTTTATGTGGAAGACAATTCATTTAATCAGGAATTAGGTCGTAAGATTCTAATTAGTATGGGATGTAAGATAGAGGTTGCCTCAGATGGAGTTGAGGCAGTTAAGAAATATTTAAAGGCAAGAGAAGGCGCTGGAAAGATTGATATTATTTTTATGGATATCCAGATGCCCAATCTGGATGGGATCGAGGCTACAAAGCAGATTAGAGAATATGAGGGTTCTATTGCTCATATCCCAATTGTTGCCCTCACAGCTAATGCTATGCAAGGGGTTTATGAGGAATATCTAAAGATTGGAATGGATGACTACGTCTCTAAGCCTTTTGAAAAAAAAGATTTATTTAGGTGTATTCAAAAATGGGTCTTGCAGGGGAAAAAAAATCCTTCCTCTCCTAAAAATGGAGAAGAGAAGGGATCTATAGATGGAACTAAAGAAGGAACTAACGGGTATCCAGGGAATGATAAGAAAGATACGGAATCGGTGCATCCAGATTTACCTGTGGATATTAAGACAGCCTTACCGAGATTTGATAATGATAGAAAATTTTTAAAGGAGATGAGTTATAAATTTTTAGAAATTGCCGATAAAAAGTTAATGAGGATAGAAGAGGCTATAAATAATGGAGATAAAAAGATTATTAAAGAAGAAGCCCATTGTCTTAAAGGCGCAGCCGCTAATCTAAGCGCGGAGCGACTCCGAAGCCTTTTTGTCAGATTAGAGGTAGAGTCTGAGGAAGGAAATGTTAGCGAACTTGGGGTATGTTTGAGGGCAGTGAGGGAGGAATTGGTAAGGGTAGGTGAGTTTATTAACGATCTCAAAGTTTAATCGTATCCTCTTCAAAAAGTATGGTAAGCTAAGAACAGACTTTAAATAATAAAAAGAAAAAGACTTTTTAGACACGGATTAACACAGATTAACACGGATTTAAAAACATTAAAAATTAAACGATCTCGTAGTTAATCAAA
>JAZDLJ010000169.1:0-10378 GCA_043802115.1 bacterium
AACAGAGGCAATTTTACGGGAATCTGTGCTAAGAAATTTTACAAAAAGCCTACTAAATAACTCACTCCAGCAAAATTTTTGTCTTCTTTTGCCCCTAGACACCTAGAGAATACAGCATTTATTTTGGAAAGATGTCTAATAGAAAAGAAGAAAAAAAAACGCATTAGAACCTCACGTCCTACTATAAAGTTACAAGTCAGGATAAACAATAAACC
Source organism: bacterium (assembly GCA_043802115.1). Lineage (GTDB taxonomy): Bacteria > SZUA-182 > SZUA-182 > JAZDLJ01 > JAZDLJ01 > JAZDLJ01. The sequence continues at coordinate 216 of JAZDLJ010000169.1, forward strand.
AGCAATTGGAGCTTCGTTTGTAATTGAAAAGGAAGGAGATCGTAAGGTACTTGATGATAGTTCAAATTATTGTTTTTTGTTAGATAAAAATGGCGAGTGTATATTTGATGAGCTTTCACCAGGGGATTACGTTATTCGTCTGTCAGGATCTCCAACAGACTATCCAGGGTACACTGCTGTGCCTGTAAGCCTTAATGGACTAAAAAAGGGGGAGGATCAGGTTATTCAAGTAAATCTGGTGGAAGGGACTATAATAAGTGGTTATGTTACAGACAGTCTGACAGGGGCGCCTGTCCAATGCGCTGAGATTCGATATCAAAGCGATATCTATCCCTTCACAGACACCATGCTTCAAGCTGCGAATACAGATGCACAAGGGTTTTATAAATTCTGGACTCCGATAGTACCTTGCCTACTCCAAATTACAGTAAGCGCCTTTTGTAAAACAGCAGGTGACTTCTGTAAGGATGGGGTATATAGTAAAAGTTATCAAAAGATTATAGAAAATCAAGCAGAAACGCGGATAGATTTTAAGATAAATGAGACTTGAATTATTTTTAAAAAAGTTTAAATCAATCCCCTTAATTAAATCTCAAGTTCTTCATTCGTCATTTTTTCAAGTTCCTCTTTAGTATCTTTACTTCCCTTGCATACCCTTACACAAATTCCACAAATGTATTGCCCAACATAACCCTTATTCCTAAATTCACGTAGTTTTTCATAACACCCAAGGTGATCAAAATCATTCTGTTCTTTTTTTATGGCTTGAGCTGGACAAAGATTGATACAAACTTGACAACTCCCACAATTATCCACAACAGGTTGATCTATTTGCAAAGGCAGATCAGTCAGGATACTCACTAACCTCAATTGACTACCATATTTCTTATTCACTAACAAATTACTTCTTCCTATCCAACCCAGGCCTGCCTGAACAGCTATATGTTTGTGAGATAGATGAGCACGTTGTTTTTCCCAATCAATAAGCTGGGAGGCAGCAATAGGTAAAGCCTGAAAATCTTGATCTTGGATAAGATTAGTTATCTTGAAGGCTATTTGATCAAGGAGATTGTTGGCTTGACGATAGTGATGAAAATATAAAGGAGTTGGCTTATCTCCGATATCCTCTAATATTTTAGATGAGAGTCGTAGGCCAAGGGAGACTGCATAATTAAGCCCTTTCAGGTTATCTCTATTTAGGGCAAAAAAAAAATTTTTTAGCGGGCAGATGTCTGCTACGCCAAATAAAGATAATCCTTGTCCAAAGGCATATTCTTTTAAAAAATTATAATTTTGGGATTCGTTATTCATAAATTCTGATTATAACGGATTTAGGACACACATTCCGCATCTAATTTTTAAGAAATCTGATTAAAAAAGGTGATATTATCACAAAAGTTTCGACCTGTACGATTAGAATAGTGCCTTTTTGCTCCGAAGGAGCATTTCATACTAGCCTAGGGTGAGCGAAGCGTAACCCTAAATGATTTATATACCGATAGCACTCTGAAAGAGCGCCTCATAAATTATAATAAGCTCATCATATTATTATAGATGAAGCACTCCTTCAGAGTGCTATCGGTTTTTTTACTGCTCCCAGGGTTGCGCTTCGCTTACCCTGGGCTAGTATGATATTTCCTTTCAGGAAATCAATAAGGTTCTTTGGATAAGACTATTCTTAATATAGTGAGTTGTGAATTCTAATCGTACAGGTCGAAAAGTTTGTACGGGGGAAGGGAGGTATTTACTTTAAGTCAAACAATTTAATCAAAATTGCCTTCTGAACATACAATCTGTTATGGGCCTGTTCAAAGATAACGCTTTGAGGACCATCCACTACCTCTGCGGTTATCTCTTCGCCTCGATGAGCTGGCAAACAGTGCATAACTATCATGTCATTTTTTGCCTTTTTTAAAAGATCGATATTAACTTGAAACCCTTGAAAATCACTTAATCGCTTTTCTTTCTCAACCTCTTGCCCCATGCTAGTCCAGACATCTGTATAGATAACGTCTGCTCCCTTAACAGCAAAGATTGGATCATGAACGACTTCTATTTTTTGTATTTTAGCTTTAGATGAGGTTCTTAAGGCATTCTTTAATATCTCTTGATCAGGTTTATACTCCTTTGGACAAGCAATAATAAATCTTAGTCCAAGTTTCGTTGCCCCATTGATCCAGGAATTCGCAATATTATTTCCATCTCCAATATAAGCAATTTTTATATTATCTAAGCTTCCTTTTTTTTCTTTTATAGTAAAGATATCTGTAAGTATCTGACAGGGGTGCAAAAGATCAGTGAGGGCATTTATTACAGGGATAGTAGCATATTTTGCGAATTCAATCAAATCCTCATGAGAAAAACCTCTAAAGACTATTCCATCCACATACCCTGACAATACCTTAGCTGTATCAGAGATAGGTTCACCTCTATTTAACTGAAGGTCTTTTGAATCAAGAAATAATGGATATCCGCCTAACTGGGATATGCCTGCTTCAAAGGAGACGCGAGTTCTGGTTGAGGCTTTAAAGAAGATTAAAGCGATATTTTTGCCATTCAGTGGTTTGTAATCTGCGCTGAACTTATGGGTCTTAATATCCTTGGCTAAAGTGAATATCTCTTCGATTTCACTAACTGTAAGGTCATTAATACTTAAGAGGTCTTTTTTCATTTGTGAATGTCCGTTGCTTATTGTTTTTCTTTATAATGCTCAAGGTTAATACATTTTAACCATCCTAGATACTAGTATCTCAGGTAGGTCAGTTAAACCTTTAGGAAATTTCTGTGGTTCAAATTTTTCTCCTAAACTTTCCATCAATTCTGCATTTTTATTTAAAAATGTAGCAATCTCTCTTAAGGTATTTGGAGTAGAAGAAATTATCAATTCTTTTATTTCTATTGGCTGTAGTCCTTCCTCAGGATCAAACTTTCGTGGATATCCATAACGTACTAATTTTATACTCATTGCTGTATAATTCGTTAATAATTATTTAATTTTATTTAACTGAGTTCAATACTTCATCAGGCAACGTTGATTTTAGTTCAGGATAAGATTCAATTATCCGCATAATATCTGCTAAATCTTTCTGCCGTTTACTTCCACGTCTCTTTTTATCCAAATATGCCCATGTCTTACCTTGAAGGATATCCCTTAATGAGGCCACTTTCATTTGGTAGCCCATAATATTCTTGATAAAGGCCCTCTCTATAAAATCTTGATACCTTTCATCGGTTTGAATCTGAATACGGATATCTGATCCTTTACTACTCAAGTTAATACTATGTTCAAATCTTTCAATCTTAAAGTCTTCTTTTGTATCTATAATAAACCTCTCTATTGCGCTACCAATTACTACAATATCTAAGTCCAAGCTTACAACAGGCTCTACATAGGCATTTACTGCAAGTCCACCAATAACGCAGTAATTGATTTCAAGTCTGTCCATTAAATCTATTACTTCTTGAACAATATCCTTATTCCCATTACTTAGTTTATTTAAAAAAGTTTTTTGAGTCACAATTATTAACCTGACTTTTTTTATAGTTAAATAAAAAAAGGGGTATTCATTTGACTGGACTATTTTTTTGTAACGTCTTGAATTAATAAAATTTAATAAATATATAATCTTACAGTATAAAATCTTTATATTCAAATATATAATATTTCTAGTCCCGTCAAGTGAATACCCCATTAAAAAAATTTTCTAAAGATTTTATTAACCTATCTATCTCAATCTGCTCTATTATCAAGGGTGGGGCAAATCTCAAAACTTTTTCTGCTGTACAATTTATAAGAAAACCATCCTCCATGCATCTTTTCACAATATCCTGTCCAGGTACGTTCAATTCCATGCCTATCAATAATCCTTTCCCTCTCACTTCTTTTATAACTGTTGGATATCTTAGCTGCAACTCTTTTAATCTATTCAAAAAATAATTTGAGGTCTGCTGGCATTTGTTTAGCAAATTTTCTTCAAAGATAGTCTCTAATACAGCAATGGCTACAGAGCAAGCTAATGGATTACCTCCAAAGGTTGAGGCATGAGAACCAGGGATAAAAGCAGAGGCTATCTTATCCTTCGCTAACATGGCCCCTATCGGAAAACCCCCGCCTAGAGCTTTAGCTAAGGTCATAATGTCAGGGACTATTCTTGAATATTCATAAGCAAATAACCTGCCAGTTCTCCCCATCCCCGTTTGAACCTCATCAAGGATCATCAGGATATTATTTTTATCACAAATCTCTCTAACCCTATCTAGATAATCATTGTCTGGAATATTTATGCCGCCTTCTCCCTGGATTGGTTCTAACATTACAGCACAGATATTTTTATCTATTGCCTTTTCCAGACTGTTGATATCATTAAAACTGACATGTTTAAAACCAGGCGTTACTGGTTCAAATCCCTTTCTAAACTTTTCCTGACCAGTAGCTGCAATAGTAGCAAGTGTTCGACCATGAAAAGAATTTTTCATTGTTATAATCTCAAATTTATCTTCTCCTAGATTCTTCCTGGCATAAAGTCGGGCTAATTTAATGGCTGCTTCATTCGCCTCTGCTCCACTATTACAAAAAAATATCTTATCCGCAAAGGAGTGCTGGCAAAGTAATTGGGCTAGTCTTATTTGAGGCTCTATATGGTATAAATTTGAGACATGGAATAATTTTTCAGCTTGATCTTTAATAGCTTTTACTAATCTAGGATGACAATGTCCAAGATTATTAACAGCAATACCGCTTAAGAAATCAATGTATTCTTTCCCATCGTTATCAAAGACCTTACAACCATTACCTGTTGTTAGTATTGTGAGGTAGCGATTATAAGTATTGAATATATATTGGTTTGATTGATGTATTAATTCATTAGAATCCATAGTTTATTTAATTGCCACTTTAAAAAGGATTGTGATGAGCATCTATATGTCTCACAATCTCCGTCCCAATCCCTTCCTTGGTAAAAATTTCTAATAGAAGGGTATGCTCTACCCGTCCATCTATAATATGAACTTTCTTCACACCATCTTCAAGGGCTTTTAGCCCAGCCTTTACCTTTGGTAACATCCCACCTGTTACGGTTTGATCCTCAATTAATTTTTGAACCTTCTCCTCATCTAGGTTAGTTATTAAACTTCCGTCGTCTGCTTTGATTCCTTCCACATCTGTTAAAAAGACTAATTTTTCTGCCTTAAGTCCAACAGCAATTCCACAAGCAGCATCATCAGCATTTATATTATAAGCTTGTCCAGAATCACCAGTACCTATTGGGGCTATAACTGGTATAAAATTACCTCTATCCAGGATTTCAACAATTTCAGGATTAATCTGTTCAACCCTTCCAACTAATCCAAGATCAACCTTTTCTTCTCCATTTATAGTTTCTAGATACATCTTTTTTGCCTTAATAAGTTGTCCATCTTTTCCACTCAATCCAACAGCTCTTCCTCCATGTTGGTTTATTAAATGTACAATCTCCCTATTTATCTTTCCAACAAGAACCATCTCTACGATCTCCATTGTCTCTGAATCTGTAACTCTAAGCCCATTTATAAATTGAGTCTTTTTATCAAATTTCTTAAGAACTTCTTCTATCTGTCTTCCTCCTCCATGGACGATAACAGGATTCATCCCAATATATTTCATCAAAACGATATCCAAAGCAAATAGATCCTTTAATTTTTTATCTACCATTGCGCTACCACCATATTTAATAACAATAGTTTTCCCAAAAAAATCCTTTATATATGGTAGTGCTTCGATTAAGACACTTGCTTTTTCAATTAGTTTTTGCATTTATTGATACCTTTATATACTAGACATCTTTCATTTGTCATCATTTTATAAGATATACCTACTGAGATCCTCATTTTTCACGATATCACTTAATTTCTCCTTTACAAACCCAGCATCAATAACAATCTCTTTATCTGTAAGTTCAGGGGCATTGAAGGATATCTCATCTAATAATTTTTCCATAATTGTATGTAATCGTCTTGCCCCAATGTCTTCGGTCCGCTCATTAACTTCTGTAGCTATATTTGCGATCTCTGCTATAGCATCCTGCATAAAATTTAACGTTATCTCTTCAGTGCTCATCAAGGCGGTATATTGTTTTATAAGGGCATTTTGGGGCTCAGTTAAAATTTTTATGAAATCATCCCGCCCTAGTGACCTCAATTCTACCCTAATTGGAAATCTTCCTTGTAATTCAGGAATTAAATCCGATGGTTTAGATACATGAAATGCCCCAGAGGCAATAAACAATACATGATCAGTCTTTACTGGTCCATATTTAGTTATTACTGTTGTACCTTCAACAATGGGCAAAAGATCTCTCTGGACGCCTTCTCGAGAGACATCAGGGCCATGTTTTGATTCACGATTGGCAATCTTATCAATTTCGTCTAAAAAAATAATTCCTGTTTGTTCTGTTCTTTTAATAGCCTCAGAAACAACCTCATCCATATCAATTAATTTTTGGGATTCTTCATGGATTAGAAACTTTCTAGCTTCACTTACCTTCATTTTTTTTCTTCTTGTTTTATTTGGGAAGAGACCCGGTAGCATTTCTTTAAAATTAATATCCATCTCTTCAAATCCAATATTAGAAAATACTTCTACCACTGGCCCGATCCTATCTCTTGTTTCTAACTCAACATATCTCTCTTCTAGTTTTCCTTCTTTTAATAATTTTTTAAACTTTTCTCTTGTCCTACCCCTTTGATTTTTTTTTTCAGCTAAAAATTCTTTTTTTTCTTCTTCTAAAGCATCTCCTTTTGTGGTAACCGTTTTAGTAGCCAATCCCTTAGTCTCAGAAGGAGGAGATGTAATTGTATTTTTTATAGGGGGTAATAATAAATCTAAAAGACGCTTCTCTGCTAATTCCGCTGCTTTTTCTTTTACCTTTTCACGCCTTTCACTTTTGATCATAGTAACACTTAATTCTATAAGGTCTCTAACCATACCTTCTACATCTCGACCAACATATCCTACCTCAGTAAATTTGGTAGCTTCTATTTTTATAAAAGGGGCTTGAGCTAATTTAGATAATCGACGTGCAATTTCTGTTTTACCTACCCCTGTAGGTCCAATCATTATTATATTTTTAGGTACAATCTCATCTCTTAATTCAGGTGACAATTGTTGTCTACGCCACCTATTTCTTAAAGCAATAGCTACCGATTTTTTAGCGTCTTGTTGACCAATGATATATTTATCAAGCTCTACCACAATCTGCTTTGGTGTTAGCTTATCCATTTTCTTATTTCCTCCAAAATAATAATGATGAATTAGGAATGCTTAATTATGTAATCTATCAGCCCTTATAATATTTCTATCTTAATATTTTCATTAGTATAAATACATATTTCAGCCGCTATCTTCATAGCCTCTTCAACAATCCCTTTAGTATCTAGATTAGAATGAATAATCAACGCCTTTGCTGCTGCCTGAGCATAAGGTCCCCCTGAGCCCACTGCAGCAATACCATCGTCGGGTTCTATTACATCTCCAGTTCCAGAAATAATAAAGGTATGCTCTTTATCAGCAACAATTAATAATGCCTCTAGTCTTCTCAATGCTCTATCTAAGCGCCAATCTTTGCCTAATTCAACTACAGATCTTGGAAGATTCCCTTTGTATTGTTCTAATTTCGCCTCAAACCTGGAGAATAAAGCAAAGGCATCTGCTGAGGAACCTGCAAATCCTGTCAGAACTTTATCTTGATACATCCGTCTTATTTTATTAGTCTTCTGTTTTACTACTGTATTTCCCATAGTTACTTGTCCATCTCCAGCTATAGCAACTACACCATTATGACGGACTGATAAAATGGTCGTTGACTTTATTAACATATAATCCGCTTTTTTTTTATTCATTTTTTACTCCTATTTCAACTATTCAATAGACATCTTTCCAAGTGATTGCGTTAGTTAAAACCAGTATGATAAGGCACAAAGTTTGGCATCCTTCATTTAAGCTCAAAAGTAGTTTACACTTTTTTTAAAATCTCACACAGAGACACAAAGCCACAGAGTAAGAATAAAAGAAAAAAACAAACAGTAAGCATTATTCTCTGTGATCTCTGAGGCTCTGTGTGAAAATAATCTTTTTTAAAAGTGTAAACTGGTGAATGAAGGATGCACAAAGTTTTTTAATTCTTTTTCTGTTTCTTCCTTTGTGCCTCTGTGCCTTTGCTACTTTGTGCCTAAACAGTTAGTTACAGAATCAACTTACCTTATTTTAGAAAAACCCAAGTTGGAGTAATGTATCTAATATTTATCATTATTATTTTGCCTTTGGATGAGCTTTATTATATACATCGAGTAGTTTATCAACACTTATATGGAGATATCTCTGAGTTGTAGATAAACTACTATGTCCTAATAATTCCTGGATAAATCGTAAATCAGCCCCAGCATTAAGTAAATGAGTCGCAAAGGTATGACGCAAAGTATGAGGACTTACATGATGCAAAATACCTGTTTTATTAACATGTTTTTTTACTATATAAAAAACACCTCTAACTGAAAGTCTTTTACCATCTTTATTTATAAAAAGAGGATTATCAAAATTTATTTTACTACCTTCAACCTCTTTTTGATTTTTTTGGACTAGATATTCACTTAACCGTTTTTTAGCATTTGTACCAAATATAACTATTCTTTCTTTTTTCCCCTTTCCTTTTATCCTAATAATTTCTTCATCTATATCTATATCTGCAACGCTTAAACTAGCTAATTCACTAATTCGAATTCCTGTAGCATAAAATAATTCTAAGATAGTTAAATCTCTTAATTCCCAAAAAGAATTTATTTCACTAGATAACAAGATAAAAATTTCTTCAAGGTCAAGGAAATTCGCTAGTTTTTTTTCTTGTTTAGGGGTAGCAATGAGTTCAATAGGATTATGTTTTATATAATTCTTTTGACAAAGAAATTTAAAAAAAGATTTTAGACAAGCCAGTTTTCTAGCAATACTCGATTTTTTTAATGCCTCTCGATGAAGATAACCAAGAAAAGATACTATTGTATGGTTATCAATTTTATTTATTAAATCAACATCTAGTTGATTTTTAAAATTAGTATTTTTTAATAAAAAATTATAAAATTGTTCAAGATCGCTCTGGTAACTCTTAATTGTTAGTTCAGAATATCCTTTTTCATATTTTAAACAGTCAATAAAATTTTTAGTAAGGATATCAGGTTCATTTATCATAAAAGTAAACTGCTTGCAAACCCTGTGGCCGATGCTTTTTCGGGCACAAGGTTTGCAAGTCAGCTTGAATGCATAATTAGGCTTGCCATCGCAGTATAGAAGGTTAACTTACACTATTTTTAGAAAAGCAAATTTAGATTGCATTGTTGTAAGAAGTTATTCATAACATAAACTCAAGAAAGAGATTTAGCAAAAAGTGATCGGTCATAATTTCTTATAAAATTTTCGGCATCCTTTATTTACTAGTTTACACTTTTTACTTTAAGTGCTAAAAACAGACTATTCTTTAGCTTCACGATTAACCTGATTACTTCTTGATTTTAAAAACAAAAATCAGGTTAGTTGTGAAGCTAAAAAATTAAAAAAAAGTTTAAACTACTTTTGCCTTTAAAAGAAGGATGCCAAAAAAAACTTATTAGATCAGATTTAGGGAAACTACTCTCCTAAATCTGATCTAATAAGTAAAAAAAAAGCCTGCATAAATGCAGGCTTATATAAGTAATCCGGCAGCGACCTACTCTCCCACCTCGTTTCCAAGGCAGTACCATCGGCGCAAGAGGGCTTAACTAATGTGTTCGGAATGGGAACATGTGTTTCCCCTCTGCAATAGCCACCGGAAAATCATTTTATTATATTTTTTCTTAAATATCTTTTTAAATACCAAAATATGTATTTTTTATTATTATAAATAAAGCCCACAAAGTATAAATCTGCAATATTTTAAAAATAAATTTATATGTCACAAAAGTAATCAAAATTTTAATTAAAGAATAGTATGGCCAAGTCACACGACCGATTAGTACTGGTTAGCTAAACACATTGCTGCGCTTACACATCCAGCCTATCAACCTTGTAGTCTCCAAGGGGTCTGAAGTGATATCTAATCTTAAGGGGGGCTTCCCGCTTAGATGCTTTCAGCGGTTATCCCTTCCGAACTTAGCTACCCAGC
>JAZDLJ010000170.1:0-5690 GCA_043802115.1 bacterium
AACAGAGGCAATTTTACGGGAAGCTGCGCTAAGAAAATTTACAAAAAGCCTACTAAACAACTCACTCCAGCAAAATTTTTCTCTTCTTTTACCCCTAGATACTCTGAGAATATAGTATTTATTTTGGAAAGATGTCTATTAACCGAAAAAAATTGGAGAACTTGAAACGAGAATAAAGTAAAAAAGCTACTTTATTCTCGTTTCAAGTAAAAAAATAAAAAAATTCCTAGAGGAAAAAGGATCAGGCTTACTACTTGTGAGGTTGAAAACATTTGCTTAAAAATAAAACCTCGAGGATCACCCCTAAAAATTTCAACTATAAATCTAAATATAGAATAGAGAAAGATGTATAAACAAACTAAAAAACCATGAAAAGGCTTTTTACGCCTTACATTAATTAAGATAAGAAAAATAAGCGCCCCCTGTAATGATGAATAAAGTTGTGTCGGGTGGAGAGGGACACCTAATGGAGCCAGGCTATTTTTGTTGCTAAAAGTAATAGCCCAGGGGAGATGACATTCTTTCCCATGGCAGCAGCCAGCCATAAGACAGCCAAGCCTGCCAATTGCCTGGCCTATTGCAAGGGATGGGGTAAAGATATCCAGAGTTTGCCAAAGAGGAAGGTTATGTTTTTTAATGTACCAAAACCCAACAACGAAGGCCCCGATAAACCCTCCATAAAAGACTAACCCCCCTTGCCATACCCTATAAATATCTCTAGGATCAGAAAAAAAATCAGGATCAAGGATAACAAAAAATATCCGTGCCCCTACAATAGCAGCTAAGAGAGAATAAAAGCTTAGATCTAAGATACAATCAGAAGATATGCCTTCTTTATTTGCCTGTTTTATAGCTAGTTTTAAAACTACTAAAAAAGCAATAGATACTAGCAAACCATAGGTATGAAGGGTTATTGGGCCCAGTTTAAATAAGATTGGAAACATGATTTTAAATTCAGTAACAGTTATGACAAGCCTTACACAATTCATCATTAAAATAAGGCAAGACATTAATTTTACTACCAATTGTTCTTATATTATTATTTGGCAAAGGCATAAAAGGTGCATTAACATTATCGTTGCCTGTATAATCGGTAGCAGCAGTATGCACCCGATGACATGTCTCACATATCACCCCGCCCATTGGAGTACCATCATAGGTCTTACCACCAGGGCCATCAGGGGTTGTACTCCCCTTAGTAAAATCAGGAGGGAAAGGAGAAAAGGTTGGACAATCCATATTTGTCTTCGGCACTACATTTTGACCTACCGGGTGTTCATTAAAAAATGAATGCCCTGGCCTGTTGGTATGACACCTTTCACATAAATCAGAAGGAACTATAGTATTATCAGAACGTAAATATGGTGAATAATGATTATTATGAACACTGTGGCAACTACCACAATAAATATTACCAAACTTAACCCCATAATCATTGACAACATTATCTGAATCACCATCAGAGACAATATTTTTACCCTCATTAAATGGATTTACGACATTTATCTTTTGACTTGCCTGGGCATTAAAACGATGGCTGTGTAATCCCTGATTTATCTTTGTTGCCAGGTTTGCATTAGGACATATTGAATTGTCGCTATGACAACCATAACAAGCATCTTCATAATCATTTACATCAGTATCACTCATCTTATCAGCCCACTGAAGATTAACAGGATCAATCCGCATAATAGTATCAACTGAGGCTGCTGAATTATCCTCATTGGCATTAAAATCAGTGGTCTGATATGTTGCATCCTTATTCCCTTGAGATCTATGCATAGAATGACAAAAACTACATTCTGTAGATTGTTTATGTCCGCCATTTAAACCAAGGTCTGAAATCTTTTTATCATCACAATGGCAAACTATACAAAATGCGCCTTTCCCATACTCATAGCTATAAATTATGTCTGTTCTTATATAAGCATCATTTGTTCCATCATGGACATCGTGACACGAAGAGCAGGTAAAAACATCCTCTTTATTTGTGCAGGATGCGTGGCCATCCTGACTAGTATCCGCCCCTTCTCCCATAGGATGATGTTCATAATTAGTATCACTAAAACCATTCAGACCTTCATGGCAACCATAACAGGCTGCTGCCCCGGACACGTTTGGGGCATTTGGCACTGCATTAAAATTTTTCAGAGGTTTTATTAAGATCAACTGTCCAATATAAGAATCATCACAGATATTAGTATCACCTTCATGGGGGTGATGACAATCAAGACACCCTTTACCTGTCCCATGCCCAGATGCCCTGCCAGCTTTTATTTTATCACCATGGCACTGATCACACCAATCTTTTCGATTTCCATGTTGACCAAGTTTATCCAGAGTGGTAATAAAACCTGGGTCAATACGAAGATAATCACCATCTCCATTTATTACTGGAGAGTCTCCGCCAGGTTTTGGTTGTCTGTGGACATCATGGCATGACCCACAATAAAAACCTTCACCAGCATCACCATTTGCAGTATTTGAACCTCTCTTTGCATCCGCGAGATTATCACATTTAGGATATTCATGTTCATCTGTTATATCAAGGGGAAAGATATCAGAATTATAAGGGATAATCTTTTCACTTGCTATTATCTCTGCCCAATCATGCATTACATGATCTTCTCCCTCATCCTTATCAAAGACGGATCCTATTAATCCTGAAGATGATTGTAACCCTGATGAGGCTATTGTCCCATCATGACAACTATGACATAATTGACGAACTCCAGCGAATTCAGGGGGTAGCTCCCTTGCCCATAGTCTCTTTCCTTTTGCCTTATGAGGGATATGACAATTTGAACATACACCTGCCGGTCCTTCAGTATTATGAGCCAGAGAATCACTCCCAGCATCGATAGCAAAAGAACTGAGGGGAAAAGACAAGAAGAGAAGAAGACAAAAAGACAAGAAGACAAGAATTAAAACGACTCTCTTCTCAACATTTTTTTTCTTATCTTCTCGTCTTCTCAACTTCTTATCTTCTGGTTTTTCTTGGCTTCTCATCTTCTTGGCTTCTGGTTTCACCATATTCCCATACTCTATGTAGTGAGTTATTAGTAGGCTTTTTATAAATTTTCTTAGTGCAGCTTCCCGTAAAATTGCCTCTGTTTGAGCGAAGCGAGTTAGGCAAGATTATTTTAGAAAGATGTCTACTACTCCACATCCTTAAATACAATAACCCTTCTGTTCCCTGCATCACAAACATAGAGATTATCTTCCTTATCTAAGGTAAGGTCAAAAGGTGACAATAAAAAATTTTTACCATCAGGTCTTCTAATAACCCCAATTGGGGTACAATCATTATTGAAGACCTGGATGATCTGTTGCAACCTATCTAATACATATATCTTACCTGCACTATTTACAACTACAGCACAAGGACGTGAGAATGTCCCAAGGGCATTATCACCCTGACCGCCAAATGAAAATTTTATTTTTCTATCCTTATCAAAAACCTGGATACGACAATTTAATGTATCTACTACATAAATATTACCTGCTTTATCAACCCAGACCTTACCAGGGGCAGAGAACTGACCATTTTTGTGTCCATAGTCTCCCATACTTCCTCGATAAGCACCTTTAAAATCATATAAATAAATTGTAGAATTTCCAGTATCAGAGACAAATAATATCTTATTTTTCCTGTCAATACCCATCTTAGTAGCCCCTACTGGATATCTTAGCTTTTTATTAGATGGGATTATAGAAAACTCACCTAAAAGTCCACCTCTTTTATTAACAGCTAAAATCATTTTTTTTTCAGAATCAAGGATAAAGGAATCTCCATTATCAGCAACACAAACAGACATAGGTAATGTTAAAGGTATGTCTTCAGCCTTATACCTGGACAATAACTTACCCCTGCCTGAAAAAATCTCTACCTCTTTTTGTTGAAGCTCAGTTATAAAAACCTCTTTATCAGAATTAACATCTATTCCTTTAATATTCCCCCCTGGCTTATCCTCATCATAACTATTTCCTTCTTCATCAACTGGATAAATAATGTCAATTAGTTCTGTTTTTATCTCATAGGCCAGCTCAGTCTCTTCCTCAACAACATCTAATAACTTATATTCAATCTCATATACGTTGGACTTTTGTGACTCATTACCATATTTATCCTCCCCGGCTACTGCATAAAAATATTTATGCCCAGCTTGAATCGATGTATCCCAATATTTATTGACATATTTAGGTAAGGTTGCTATTAATTTATATTCACTTTCAAGGTCAATCTTTCTATATATCTTAAAATTCTCCTGCCCAGATGTCTTTACCGCCCAATTTAAGGAAACTCTTCCTCTATCTAAACGACCTATTAGATCATACGGAGAAGGCAAACCAGATTGATTCAAAACAATCTCAATAGTCTTTGGATTAGATTTTGCAATCTCCTTCCCATCAGCAAGACCAACAATTACGTAAGTATAATTTCCAACTATTTTTTGTTCATCAATGTATAAACCATATCTACTACTTTCAGCCTCATTTCCAGTATTAATAATCTGGGTAATTTTATTAGCGTTACAAAATACAGCATACTCATCGATAGCATTATTCTTCTTCCATTGTAATTCAATATTAGAAGCTACCACACGTGGATAGGGCGGGATCCATTCAATATGGTAGTATTCCTGAGAGGAGACAATGGAATAAGATAACAGTAAATAACAAAATGTTATTAATAAAATAACTCTTTTCATAACTACCAGAATCTCCCAAAGTTTAAATTTTGAAAATGCAGCAATTCTCATTTTGATTTTTTTTAAGATAGGTGTGCCTCCAATATTTTGCTGAGCAAGTATTTAGTAGGCTTTTTGTAAATTTTCTTAGCGCAGCTTCCCGTAAAATTGCCTCTGTTTGAGCGAAGCGAGATAGGCAATTTAGGGAAACAAGCTTAGAAAATTCAAAAAGACTACTTTACGAGCAAAACAATCTTTGGAGGCACATCAACAAATAAGTCAAAATGAGAATTGCTGTTGAAAATGCTCTCTCCCTTAACTTATTATATTACTTATACCATAATTATTCCCTATGAGTAAAGATTATATTTCAACAATTCCAATTAGATATTTTATTACATTATCTGGTAGTGCTAAACAAGTAATGCTACAATTAACATTAAATAATCAATGAATTATGTTTTGAGACATATTGAAAACTAGCTTCGTAGAATTGATATATAAACTATAATAACATTGTTCCTGGCTCTATGTAAGAATTTCAGCAAGTGGGGCTTGCAGAATGATTCAGTAAGATTAAGATTGTTAACAATCTGATATTATTTAGGTTGTATCCAGCATTACTTGTTTAGCACTACCCAAATTTTATTCCTTAATTGATGTACAACAGGTATAAAATAAAAAAACTACTTTATACCTGTTGTACATCAAAGTCTATCAGTTTCTCTTTTCGATTAAACCCAACCCCAACCAGAATAATTTCCTTCTTTTTCCCTTTATACTTATCAGGATAACACATCTCAACAATCTGCCCCAGGGCTTCTTTAGCAGGTTTATCATACTTAAACTCAAACAAATAAACCTTATCTTTAAACTCTATCTGGGCATCCAGCCTTCCCTTCGCAGTCTGGACCTCAAATTCAGCCCGAATGCCTACCAGGGCAAGTATTGTATATATTAATGAAGAATAATAAGCCTCTTTGTCTACGACTATATTAT
>JAZDLJ010000171.1:0-4714 GCA_043802115.1 bacterium
TGGTTTAGAAGGAGATGGTATCTTATCATCTTTTTGAATGTCTTTAAAAGTGCCTGTCTTGATAATTAGACTTAATTCCTTTGCTAATTGTTCAGCAGAAGCATAGTTTAGAGATATTACTCTAATATTTTCCTTAGCGCCTCTAATATCTATCTCATTTATGATCTTAGTTAATCTACTAATATTTGACTTTAATTCAGTTATAATTATAGTATTAGTATGGGTATATGATAATATATTCCCCCCACGTGAGATTAATGGTGCCAATAAAGTCCTTACCTGGTTTGAATCAGCATAGGTTAAGGGTATTAATTGGGTTATAACGATATCATTTTTTTCATCCACATCTTTCCCCATAAATGTCTCTACATCACTTTTAACCGCGTCTTTTATTGGAATTATCTTGTTTATACTCCCATTTGAAACAATTGTGTAGCCAGTGACTTCAAGAAGGGATAGAAAGACCTTATATGCCTCTTCAATAGGTACCTTTTCCTGAGAGACTATGCTTACTTTTCCCCTAACCTTTTCATCAATAATAAAGTTTTTGCCTGTCATCTCACTAAAGGTTTTTATCACAGTTTTAATATCCGCCTCATTAAAATTGATCTCAAAGGCTGTTGGTTCATTTCGTTCTTTCTTCCCCATTCTTTGTTCTTCGTTATTAAGAGTGACTAGAGCAGGATTAAAATTTTGAGGAGATGAAGGCGAAGGCGCTATTTGAGGTGGAAATTTACTGTTTTCTATACCAGGAGATAAGGTTATAATTATTTTAGTTCCGTTTTGTTTTAAATCAAATCTAAACTTATTGGTTAAATCAACAGTAATCCGAGTAAAAGCCTCCTCATTCTTGGTTTTATTATGGTGGCATTTTCTTATTCTTTTTATAATCCCATGTCCTGGAGGTCTACTATCTAGCTTAAAATAATCATCGTTAACCCCAAATATATCAATATAAAATCTTTCTGGATTGTTAAGGGTATTCCACTTACAGTTTAAAGGTAAGTTACTTGTAATTATCATCTTACTTTCTTTTTCTTCTTGAATTACCTTAACCTCTTTGATTTTAAGGGATATATTGGAAGCATAAATTAATTTTAAGAATATTTCTCCAGATGATATAATCAGAACAAAAAAGAGTGATATTTGAAAGAGATACAGACTGAATTTACTATTTTTTTTCATCTCAATTAAAGATAGCGGTTTAAAAATTTAGGAAGTTGGTTAAACGGTTACTGCCAAATATATACCCTTATCCAACTAATTTAAAACCTATCTGGTCAAAGGTTTCCCAAAGGCTAAGTGTATAGTACTCCAACTTAGATTTTTTCAAGTTGGAGTACTATAATTTAGGTAATTGCTCACTCCCCCCTTTAAAAGATTAAAAAACAATATTCACCACAGAGACGCAGAGAACACAGAGAAAAAATAAAAGATATAAAAATCATTTATTTCTCTGCGTTCTTCGCGTCTCTGCGGTGAAAAATGTAGTTAATAACCTTCCTAATCACGGTAAGGGCGTGAATAGCTACTAATTTAGAAACAATGTCAGTGATTAGTGTCAGTATTCTTTTATCTGACATTAATCACCAATACTAATAATGTCCTAAACCCACATAAAAAAAATAAAAATCCCTGTACAATTAAATTATTATCACATAAAAATATGATATAATTATCGTATTTGTACTACTTCAAAAACCTTTGTGCCTTAAGCTAGTTGTAGTAATATAAGTCATTATGGTCGGTCTTTTAGAAGGATAAACAAAAAAATGTTCATAATTTTAATAATTTCTGGGATACTTCAATTAATAGCTGTAATCCTGGCGTTTAGGCTAATTAGAATCACCAAAAAGTCTACCGCATGGATAATATTTGTAATTGCCTTTTTCCTAATGGAAATACGACGTTTAGTCCCATTATTTAAAGGTATCTTAATGAGAAGACCTTATCCCTATTACGACTCTTTAACAGAGGTAGTGGCCCTTCTTACTTCTGCT
The DNA here is from genome assembly GCA_043802115.1 of bacterium. Classification (GTDB taxonomy): domain Bacteria; phylum SZUA-182; class SZUA-182; order JAZDLJ01; family JAZDLJ01; genus JAZDLJ01. The sequence goes on from JAZDLJ010000171.1 coordinate 2,001, forward strand.
CTTTTTATTATTGGGATTGCCTTGATCGCCCCTCTTTTTAAGTCTATTAAACGTTCTGAAAAAGAATTATATGAGAGTAGAGAGTGGTTTTCTACACTCCTAAAAAGTATAGGTGAAATAGTAGTCTCAACAAACGCAAATGGGCAAATAACCTTTGTTAATCCTGTTACCTTAACCTTAACAAATTTAAAACAAGAAGATCTTGTAAATAAATTTTTTAGAGATGTCTTTGAGATTATAAGTAACGAAATTAGAGATAATAAAGATGATGTAGTTAATAGGGTGCTTAAAGGAGGAGAGGTTATCTATTTAAAAGATTGTATATTATTAGTAACCAAGGCAGGGAAAAAGATACCTGTTGATATTACTGCTGCGCCTATTAAAGATAGTGAAGAGAAGATCACTGGTTCTGTCCTGATCTTTTACGATATTACTGCACGTAAACAGATAGAAGAGGCAATACGTTTTAGAAAAGAGGCAGAGATTCTCACAACTATTCTTAATGGTAATCCAATTCCTACCTTTGTAATTGATTCTGAACATAAGGTTGTTCTTTGGAATCAGGCTTGTGAGATCCTAACAGGTGTATCTACCAAGGATGTACTTGGTAGGGGAGTGAACTCAAATATCTTTTATCCAGATAAATCCAGGCCTGTCCTTGCTGATGTAGTCCTGGATATGAATATGAAATTAATGATGAAGTTTTATGAAACAAAAAAAATTACAAAAAGCACAGCTATACCAGAGGCCTTTGAGGCCCAGGATAAACTGACGATTAATGGTGTAGAACGAGATATTTATTTTCTTGCAGCCCGCCTTAAAGATTTTAATGGAAAAATTATAGGGGCTATTGAAACCCTCCAGGATGTAACAGAAAAAGAACAGCTCCATCTTCAACTCTTACACGCCCAAAAGATGGAGGCGGTTGGGAAATTAGCTGGAAGTATTGCCCATGATTTCAACAACCTCTTGGTTATTATAAATGGATATAGCGATCTCTTACTTAAAAAAATTGACAGACAATCTCCTGATGGAAAAGATATAGAAGCTATTAAAAAAGCAGGTGATAGGGCTGGAGCACTTACTCGTCAGCTTTTGACCTTTAGCCGTAGACGAGTACTTCAACCCAAGGTAGTAGATCTTAACGAATTAATTAAAGATATTGAGAAGCTGCTCCTGCGATTAATAGGTGAGGATATCTCTTTAATCACTAATCTTGACTTAAAACTTGAACGAATAAAGGCTGATCCAGGGCAGATTGAACAAATTATTATGAATCTTATTGTTAACGCCAAAGATGCAATGCCTAATGGAGGAAGACTGATAATTAAAACTGAGAATACAATCCTTGACAAGAATTGTTGTAAAAATCCTCCTGAAATAAGTTCAGGTCTATTTATCTCTCTATCCATTTCAGATAGTGGAATAGGTATGGATACAGAGACTATAGAACATATCTTCGAGCCTTTTTTTACTACTAAAGGTGAGGGAAGGGGAACCGGACTTGGTTTATCAACCGTATATGGTATTGTTAAACAACATGGTGGATGTATTACGGTTGATAGTCAATCAGGAAAAGGAAGCACATTTCATATATACTTACCAGCTCTCTTAGTCGATGCACAAGGAGAAGATAACATACCAATATTAGCTGAAGAACTTAAGGGAAACGGGGAAAAGGTTTTACTTGTGGAAGATGAGGGAGATGTAGCAGATTTTATCACAACTACACTTATAAATAATGGTTATAAGGTGTTCAAAACTAAAGATGCAGAAGAAGCGATTAGTACTTTTTTTAGACAAAAAAAAGCTTTTGATTTAATCTTTAGTGATGTAGTCCTACCAGGGATGAATGGAGTTGAATTAGTCGATCGACTTTCAAGCCAGAAGTCAGGGATTAAGATTCTTTTAAGTAGTGGGTATATTGATGAAAAGTCCAGATGGTCTATCATTCATGACCGCGAGATAAAATTTTTACAAAAACCTTACACAGTTGAAGGTCTACTTAGAGCAGTTAGAGAAGCTATAGAAGATGAGAAACAAAGAAGATAAGATGTTAGAAAAGATAAGAGATAGTACTCCAGGTTAGGTTTTTCCAAGTGATTGTGTTAGTTCAAAACCAGTGTGTTAACCCAAATTCCGCAATTTTATAGTTGATGTAAACAATTCGTTAAGGCATCCAGACACTACACACTTCTCATGAGTTTTTAAATTAGGCGATGGTCTTGGCTATAGGCAAATTCGAATAATTTACTCCCAATTTTCTATAAATTTTTTGGTGTATATCTTCAGGTATTCCTGCTTTACGCAGATTAATTACCGTACCTTCAACCGTCGGTAAGGTAATAGTAGATTAAGTATGGCTATTGAGCACACACTTAATGGTTGGCCAGGAGGTATGATCATTCTTTTTGCAGAGGGTAAATTCTATCGCATGGAGCAGATGGTAAGCAAGGATAGTAATGAAGATATGCCTCTCAACACGATCCTCCAAATGGTGGCGGTTAGGACGCAAGCCCAGATTGCTTTTAAAGTTTCTGAAGGCATCTTCCACCCCGGTTAACATCATATACATATTAGACATCTTTCCAAAATAAATACCGTATTCTCTAAGTATCTAGAGGCAAGAGAAGACAAAAATTTTGCTGTAGTGAGTTATTAGTAGACTTTTTATAAATTTTCTTAGTGCAGCTTCCCGTAAAATTGCCTCTGTT
>JAZDLJ010000172.1:0-5924 GCA_043802115.1 bacterium
AAAATTGCCTCTGTTTGAGCGAAGCGAGTTAGGCAATTTAGGGAAGCAAGCTTAGAAAATTCAAAAAGACTACTCCAACGAACGAAGCAAAGATTTTTGTCTTCTCACCCGCAAGATTATTTTGGAAAGATGTCTAATGATGAATGATGAAAAAATAGTTTATCATTCAATCTCAGTTACCCGCAAAACCTCTTCGACAGTTGTAACACCCTCATTGATCTTCTCCAGGCCATATTCAAGCAGGGTCTTCATACCCAACTCCTGAGCCTTTTTTTTAACCTGTGAACCAGTGGCCTTCTTTAAGATTAATTCCCTAATTGGCTCTGAGATTGTTAATATCTCATATATAGCAGTTCGACCTTTATAGCCAGTCTTATAGCACACCTCACACCCTTTACCATAATAATTTTTGGATATCTTGTCTTGTAATAACGGAGAGAGTGCAGTATTGTTTATCTCTTTACAATTAGTACAGATCGTCCTGACTAATCTTTGAGCAATAAAGGCATTAACTGAAGATGCTACCAGATATGGTTCAATCTCCATATCAATGAGACGATTAGCAGCGCTAGGGGCATCATTTGTATGAAGGGTACTAAAGACAAGATGACCAGTCAAGGCAGCCTGGATAGATAATTTAGCTGTCTCAACATCCCTAACCTCACCTACCATAATAACATCTGGGTCATGTCGTAAGATACTTCTAAGGGCAGTAGAAAAATTTAGATTGATTTTTGGATTTACCTGGATTTGAGTAATCCCTCCAAGTTCGTATTCAACAGGGTCTTCAATGGTTATAATTTTAGAATCAGTAGAATTGATCTCGTTTAAAAAGGCATATAGAGTCGTAGTCTTACCACTCCCAGTTGGACCAGTGAGAAAAATAATCCCATGTTGTTTATATAGAAGTTCCTCAAATAATCCTAACTCTATTGGAAGTAGACCAAGACTCTTTAGATCTACGAAGAGCTGGCTAGGTAAGACCCTGATAACAACATTCTCTCCATAAATAGCAGGAAGGATAGAAATTCTTAGATCCACCTTAAGTCCTTCTACTATCACAGTAGCACTACCATCTTGAGGTAACCGCTTTTCAATTACATCCAGACCTGAGATAATCTTTATCCTTGAAACTATAGCAGGGAAGAGGTGTCTAATCTCATCAGGAATGGACATGTCATACAAGATCCCATCTACACGCGTCCTTATTTTTATACACTCCTTATATGGTTCCATATGGATATCTGTAGCCCTGTTTTTTATAGCTTCCAAGAGGAGTTGATTAACAAATTTGACTATTGAGGCATCTTCGGCAGTTTTACTAAGGTCATCATTTTTTAAAAATACATTGGGGTCTTCTTCTTTTATCTGGTCTTTATCAAGCATATCCTCAACTGTCTCCGCTCCTACACCATAATAATGTTTTATGGCCCAATCAATCTCCTCTTCCAGGCTAACCGCAAGTCGGACATCTAAGCCTAAATGGAGACGTAGATCATCAACTGGCCATAAAATGAGGGGATCAGAGACAGCTACGGTTAAAGTCGTTCCTTCTATTTTTAAAGGGACAAATTTGTATCTCCAAACATAACGAATAGGTATCTTTTGAATTACTTCCGTACTAATAAATATTTCTTTTAATGAAGGGAAAAACGGGATAGATAATTGTAAGGCAAGGAAGAGAAGGAGTTTATCTTCTTTCAAAATACCTTGTTTAACAAGAATCTTACCCAGCGCTTCCCCTGATGTCTTCTGTTCCTCAAGGGCTAATTTCAGTTGTTCTTGACTTATAAGTCCTTTTTCAATAAGAAGTTCGCCGAGTTTTGAGATCATGTGCTATCCCTCACCTTCGTTTAGGTCGGATATTCTCTTTTTTAGCCAGTAATATCTTGTAGTGATCCGCTTCTGCAACTGTTGAAGTAATTACCTGAGCTGCTAGTTCAGCCTTTTCCTTACTCTCAAAGAACCCAATCTTAACCTCATAATACTCTTTATTTCTATTACTATTGTTTGTTAGATAGGCAGCATAGCCTTTTTTCTGTAAAATTCCAACAAAACTATACGCCTCATAATAATCTTCAAGTGTGGTCAAGTGGATAACCCAACCTGGTCTTTCATCTGAAGATATTCGTTCCTCGTTCCTGGTTTTTTGTTCCTGGTTAGTGAATCTTCTTTTTTCAATCCCCCTTGTGTTCTGAAAGGACATATTGGTTTCATCTAAAAACGTCTGTTCTTCCTCCTCCCAATTACTATCTACTGGAAATCTTCTCACTTTGCCCTCTCCCTCGGAGGAATGATTAGGGGTAGAACGATAATTTGAATATGAATTCCTGACCTTTGATTTTTGTCTTTGACCCTTTAAATCTATCTCATCAAGGTCTAAAAAACTATTATTCTTATCAAAGATAAATTCTTTATCTGTATTACCTATCTTTTTTTCTAATTGATTAATCCAACCCGAAATTAACCTTTTTTCTGAGGCATCAGGCTTTAGATATAGATATTCCTGATACATCTTTAGGGCAGCGGGATAGTCGTTTAGATAATCATCATATAAAATACCCAAATTATAATAGGCCTCGGGGATATCTTCTTTTAATTTTAAGGATTTTTCTAGGGCATAAACAGCCTGTTCATAATCTTTGGCTTTAATGTTAGTAATCCCCAGATTGTAGTAATACATCGCCTTTTTATCATGATAATCTTCCTTTAAACTTTTAATGGTTCCCTGTAATTGTTTTTTCTCCTGTAAAATGCTTCCTTTTTCTTTCTTTAATTTATCTACAACCGTTTTTAATTTGGCTAATTCCTTACCTTCAACCCCTGTCTTTTTCATCTTTTCCTCAGCCTTGGCTAATTCTAATTTTATTTCCTCAACTGATTTCTCTAATTCTTCTTTTGTACCTTGACATTCATCCCAATTTTTTCTCAATAATTCCAGGTCATTGTTAAACTGAGCCTGTTTTTTTAAAGTTGAAAGGGAATCCGACCTAAAATTTTCAATCTGTTGTTTAGATTCTTCAAGTTTTTTTGTTAATTGATCAACCTCTTCTTGTGCCCTCTTATATTCTTTAAAAGAAACAGAATTTTTTTTAATATCCAGATATTTTTCATTACTATTAAAGTAAGAGACTGTGATTACTGAAGAATAGACTGTTAAAACCAGGATCAGAACAGCAACGACTACAAACATAACAGGTGAATTTTTTAGAAAATTTTCGTTTTTTTTCATTAATTCTCATCCTCTCAACTTCTCGTCTTCTTGTCTTCTATACTATACTACTCCAACTTAGGGTTTTCTTGGTAACTATTAGCCTAGGTAAGACCTGTTAGGTTAGTTAAAGATCAGTAGGTTAAGGCACAAAGGCACAAAGGCACATAGGCACATAGGCACATAGGCACATAGTTTTTAAGGTTTTTTTGTTTTTCCTCTGTGCCTTTGTGCCTCTGCCACTTTATGCCTAAACAATTAGTTACAAAACTAACCTACATTACCTCAGAAAAACCTAAGTTGAAGTAGTATATCTTTTATTCCCCAATCTCCATCATCTCTTGTTTAAGGTGTTTTTTTACTCCTGTTCTTTTCTTATTATCATTCGATCGTCCTGGCAACCTTAACTCTGGCTCTTCCTTAAGCTTTTGTTTTAAAATCTTTAAACTTGGTATCTTTTCTATCTTTATCTCCTGTCTTTCAGGAATTCCCCTCACCCTATCCTCTGTACTTTCTTCCAGTTTGCTTTTTCCCATTACCCTTTCCTCTGCCATACTCCCAGTACTGCTTTTTACTAATCTTATATTTTCCGGATCATAAATCTTTGGGGTTAGGAAAATAACTAACTCCGTACGATTATTTTTACGTGATTTATTGCTAAATAAAAAATTTAAGATGGGTATCTTTTCTAAGATAGGCATACTATATTTTTGCTTTCTGTTCTCTTTTTTAATTAACCCAGCAATAATAACTGTCTCATTATCCTTGGCCATTATAGTTGTATTAGCCTCGGCCTTCTCTATTATTGGTACACTACTTCCTAAAGAGGTCACCAAGGTACTTATAACTGTGCTTACCTCAGGCTTTATCTCAAGAATAACTAAAGATCCTTCCATTATAGTTGGTTTCACGCTCAGTTTTATCCCTACATCAACATATTCAATATTTTCAGCAGTAGTTGTGGTAACCTGACTTTGACTTAGGGTTTGGGTAGAATAGGCCTCTTTTGTCCCAACCATGATACTAGCCTCTTTACCATCTAGTACAGAAATAAGAGGTGAAGAGATTATCTCGGCATCTCCTAATGTCTTTAAGACATCCAGAGCCGCAGTGTAATGATCTATATCAAGGGTGCCTATACTAATCTTCTGGAACCTCCCCAGCGCTTGAGTAGCTGAAAAATTACCATTAAGAGATATCTTGTCTTTTGCCCCCCCAAATACCTTTTCCCAGGCTACCCCCATCTCAAATTCATCTTTAAGTTGGATCTGAATAATCTTTGCCTCAATTTGAACCTGTTTTGAATATTTATCCAAGGCCTCAATAATGGTAATTATCTTACTGAAATTCTTGCTAATATCTGTAATAATTAATTGATTTGTTACATCGTCTGTCTCGATATTGCTAAACTCCTTGCTCAGATAATTAGCCAGCTTTTCTTTAATGTCCTTAGCCTTAACATAATTTAATTGAAAGATTTCGGTCTTGACTGCCTGATCAAGCTTATCTGTGATCATCTTCATTAATTTAATCTTATTAGGGATATCCTTTAGGATAAGAAGACCTGTATCCTCAGTAATAATTATCTCACCGACATTACTCTTTATCTTATTTAGGACATCAAATATCTGTTTTGTATTGTTGTACTTTAATTTTAAAAAGACAGTTTCTGTACATTTTTTAAATTTTTCTCCGTATAATTGTTCGTACTCCTGAGCGGTCATTACCTTGATTATATTGCCATTTCTTTCATAGGCAAGACCAAATGACTCTATGGCAGCATCAAGGGACTCTTCTGGTGTAAGTTTTTTTATATATAAATCTACTTTGCCCGTGACGCTTTTGCTTGGGATAATATTCATGTTCGTTTGATCTGACAAAAAACGAAGGAGATCTACAATCTCAACACCTTTTAGGTCTAGTGAAATATTCCCATCATTTACCACCTTTTCTTCGCTGTCTGTGCCTGTTTTTGACATCTCTGTCTCTTCTGAAAGCGCCCATGATTCAGGATTAATGTTTCGTGCCTTGTTATTAAAAATCTTAAAATGATTGATAAAAACAAGATTAATAAAAGTAACAAACATTATTATATTGATTTTTTTAAGATAGCCCATCTTGTTTTTTCCATCTGCAAGCATAGTTATAGAACCCCATTGCTTTATTATGCCCTATAGGAAGATTTTTAAAACCTAGACGTGGAGTCCTCAGAGATTTTTTTAGTTCATCATTCCGAATTCATCATTAATTTATCAATAAATTATTTTGACTTTGTACACAGCTTGTACATATAATGATATATGAATTTTGAATGGGATCGTGATAAAGCACACATTCCACACCTTAAACTAGAAAAAATGATATACTACTCCAACTTAGGTTTTTCTTGGTAACTATTAGCCTAGGTAAGACCTGTTAGGTTAGTTAAAGATCAGTAGGTTAAGGCACATAGGCACATAGTTTTTAAGGTTTTTTTGTTTTTCCTTTGTGCCTCAGTGCCTTTGCTACTTTTTACTTTATGCTACTATATTTAATTAATACAATTAGTTAGAAAAACCTAAGTTGGAGTAGTATATTAGACATCTTTCCAAAATAAATACCGTATTCTCTAAGTATCTAGAGGCAAGAGAAGACAAAAATTTTGCTGTAGTGAGTTATTAGTAGACTTTTTATAAATTTTCTTAGTGCAGCTTCCCGTAAAATTGCCTCTGTT
>JAZDLJ010000173.1:0-5393 GCA_043802115.1 bacterium
AACAGAGGCAATTTTACGGGAAGCTGCACTAAGAAAATTTATAAAAAGCCTACTAATAACTCACTACAGCAAAATTTTTGTCTTCTCTTGCCTCTAGATACTTAGAGAATACGGTATTTATTTTGGAAAGATGTCTAATGAAATATTTATATGTAAAATCCTAACCGGACAATACTGAAAATTGATAAAAATTAAGTAGAACTTAAGGTATTTTTATGATAATGTTTAACCATCTTAAAAAGCAATTTCCTATCCCCTATAATATCCCTCCGAAAGCTGTGTAGAGATTTACGTCTCCTCCTGTACGCGTCATTCCAGCAGGATAAACCAGATTTTTTTCTGCAGTCAACAATATAATATTTTTGAGTTCATCGTGCGTAAACTTTGGATATTTGGCCCAAACGAACGCTGCCACGCCAGCTACATGAGGAGAAGCCAAAGAGGTTCCATTAGCTAATGTGAAATAATTATTTGGTGCAGTCGTCATAACAAGTTCTCCTGGGGCGGCAATATCAACAGAGACTGCTCCATAATTTGAAAAAGCGCTCATCCTGTCAAACATATTCGTGGAGGCAACAGCTATAATATTTTTTTCAGGATAGCTGGCTGGATATGATTCTTGGCCAGGGAAATCGATATTTTTCCCATCATTTCCAGAGGCACAAACGAACAGGATGCCCTTCTGCTTATCCGTTAGAATCTGATCAGCCTTTAGAATCGCTAATTCAAGGGATAAAAGTGGTAAAGAACCAATGGTCCAGCTGGCATTGATTATATTGGCACCATTATTAATAGCAAATTCTACTGCGGCTAGTAAATGAGCTAGATCACCTGTTGTGCCGGCTAGCCCTCGTACAGGCATAATTTGAGCATTATTCCAAGTGATGCCGGCAATACCTAACGCAGGTACCCCAACAGCAGTAGGCAAATTCGGAGAAAAAGGTGAACTGGTAACAGAAGGTGGTGTTCGGCTATAGTCCATTACGGTCATGGTCTCAGGTAATGGAGGTACTACTCCTAATGCTGGAAAGTTATTTGCTGTGGCCCCAATTATACCGGCAACCAAAGTTCCATGAGGACCCAGGTCAATTCCAGGTTGCTCAAATGTAATGGGCTGATCAAGGACGCAATCCCAGCCACCTACAATATTGCCAGCTGGAAAAAATAATAAATCATAATGAGTCGTGTCTACACCACTATCAACTACAGCAACAATTTTTTTTGCTGAAGGAGAGTAGGGATCCGCTAGATACCATCCGGCAGGAGCATTTATATCAGAAGTAGCTGCAGCGCCAAAATAGGTTTCACTAACTCCTACATCCAGGTTCCACTGTAGAGGAAATAATATATCATTCGGCGTTAAAGTAGCCTGACTAGCTTTGACAATAGTATTAGGCTCAGCCCATAAAACACAGGAATACTTTCTGTATTCCTCAATAGCCTCAAAAAGATTATTAGATGAGTTTATTGTTACCAGATCAATGGGACAATCTTGTTGGCCTACAACACGTGATCCTGCAATTACGCTTCGTTTTATCAGACTGGGGATTCTTGTTGTGATCATCTGCTTATGAACCCAGTCGATGGCATCTTGCGAAGTGTTCGGTTTATATATAATCAAAAATTCATTTGGAATAAAATCCATTTTTTTTTCCAGGAAATAAGCCGCATCAAGTTTGTCAGGATATCTTACTTTGGTACCTTTCGTACTCTGTAGTAACTCCATATGTTGAGTGTCAAAACTTGTGGAGAATATGCTATATGTGCATTTTACCAACTTTTTCATAAGATAATTTCCTTTCATAAGTCCAAATTGAAATTCGTTAAATACAACAAGGTAGATCAAAAAGAAAAGTAGATAACTATTTTAAAATTTAGAATAAAAAGTCACCTCCTCTGGGATAGCAAAGTAGAAAACATAAACCATTCGGCATCCTTCATTTACTAGTTTACACTTTTGGGGCGTATTCTTTAGAAAGCAAAAAAAACAAAAACCTTTTAGACACGGATTAACACAGATTTACACGGATTAAAACCTTTTAATTATCGTTAGTTAGATATAATACTTGATGTTTATTAGGTTAATTATTCTAGTAGCGTTTTTAAAAAATCTGTGTAAAATCGTGTCTAAATAATAGAAAGTGTAAACTACTTTCGCCTCTTAATGAAGGATGCCAACCATTCATCTAAATCTTTGAATTATATTGGCGGGAACGTGTGGGAATCGAACCCACCTGCCAGTTGTTTAGACCGACACACTGGATTTGAAGTCCAGGAGGCCCACCAGTGACCTAGCCGTTCCCATTTTTAAAAAACTTTTTAAATTGTATCACTTAGCCCTTCATTCTCTCATTTTTTTGTAGTTTAAATGACTGCAGGTTCATTAAAAGTCATGATTCCTTTAGACGTATCAAGGGTTACTTTGACACCTAAAGGAAGAACAACATTTTCCGAACCATGGCCAAAAGGGAGGTCAATACAGATCGGAAATTTATAACCTTTAAAGATATCTTCAATTAATCCCTTTAAATATTTCTTATTATCCTTTCTCCTAGGATAAAAAGACATATCACCAAATAATACCCCTTTGACCTTATCAAATTTATTAGCTAACTTTAAATGGGTAAGCATCCTATCAATCGAATAAGGAGCCTCCCTCCAATCTTCTAAAAAAAGTATTTTATTGTCAGTATCTACCTCATAAGATGTCCCAAGACTATGGATTAAAATACTAAGACAACCTCCAACCAATGCACCTTGTCCGTAACCTTCTCTAACAATAGTATCTCTACTAATATAAAGTTCAGGAGGAGGGAGAGGTTTAGTAAGGGTATCCAGTAGACTATGTCTGGTAAGTTCCTTTAAATTAATTAATTGGTCACTAGCAACCATTGGACCCTGAAAGGTAACCAGGGAACATTCCTTATTTATAGATAAGTGTAGACTAGTAATGTCGCTGAATCCCATAAATATCTTTGGATTTTTTTTAATCCCTGCTTTATCAATAAGTGGGATAAGTCGGGCTGATCCATATCCTCCCCTGGCACAGATAATAGCCTTAATTTCCGGGTCCAAAAACATTTTATTTAACTCCTCTGCACGTCTTTGATCATGTCCGGCTAAATAACCTTTTTTAGCAAAGATATCCTTATTAAATTTTGTCTTAAATCCAAGACTTTTTAATTGATCAACACCAGAAAAAAAAATATCTTTAACTAAAGGACCTGCTGGAGCAACAATCCCGATATTGTCTCCAAATTTTAAGGCATTGGGTTTAATCATACAAAACTGCACCCCTGTCATTTTCTCATCCTCTCAACTTCTCATTTTCTATCTTTTCACCTATTGGCAACTCAATGCTCACCTTAGTGCCATGTTTAATCTTACTTTCCACTAAAATTATTCCTAAATGAGAGGCAATTATCTTTTTAGCCAGGCTTAATCCCAGTCCTTGATGTTCCGAACTTTTAGAAGTAAAAAAAGGATCAAATACTCGATTAAAGTCTTCAGGTAAAATTCCACAACCATTATCAAAAAAAGATAACCTGATATAGTTTTTTCTTGCCTCTGCCTGATAATGATCCAGAGTAGCTTTAATTCTTATTTCTCCTTTTATATCCTGAGGGATAGCCTCTATAGCATTTAAAAGTACATTGGTGATTGTCTGTTGCATTTGATAAGAGTCCATCAAGATTGTGGTATTGTTGTCCAGGTGAAAATCTTTTATTATACTAACCTTAGCCTTTTTAATATCATAAGATAACAGATCAAGACACTTATTTATCAACTGCCTTATATCACATCTTGATTTATGAATAATATTTCGACTTGAGAAATCTATTAAACTTGTCATTATCTCACTACAACGCAATGCTTCCCCTTGTATAATCTCAACCTCTTTATAATATGGATCTTTTAAATCAATTTTCTTTAGTAAGTTTTTTGTAAAACCTAAGATAATTCCTATTGGATTATTAATCTCATGGGCGATACTTGAGGCAAAAGACCCTAATGTAGCTAGCTTCTCTGAGGCAACAAGCTTACTAATTATTTGTTTTTTTTCAGTTACATCTTTAACAATACCTATACATCCTACTAAGTCTTGCTGACAGAATATTAATCTCATATTTAAACAACAATTAATCAGATCACCATTTTTATTTATATAATCAATATCCAATTCATAATACATTCCTTCTTTAATCTCTTGATAAAACTGTAAAAAATTTGGTCGATCTTTTTCTGTTATGAAGTCTAAAAAAGATTGATTTTTAAACCTTTCAGAGGAATAGCCCGTGATCTTCTCAAAATTATCACTTAAATAGGTAATTTTAAGCGAAATATCTATAGTAAAAATAATGTCTTGTGTATTATTAAGCAAGGAGATATAATTTGCGACTAACGATGCAGGAGAATATTCCTGTACTTGCTCTCGTTCAATCTTCTCTGGAGATTTTCTATAAGAGATATCTTCAAGCATTAAGATTAGGTGTCTGCTTCCATTTTCATAACATTCCTGAGGGATGAGATTAAGATTAAAATACCTTGAAGAGCTGTTATATTTAAATTCGCATGAACGTAAATAAAATGGTTTTCCGCTCTTAAATACCAATTGGATAGTTCCTTCAAGTCCCGATTCTTTGAGGTCTTTAAATACCTGGGAAAAATTTTGTCCGATCATCAATTTCTTTTCTTTTTGAAATATCTTTTCCATAGCCCTATTAGTAGTTAAAATCGTCAGATCGCTATCTAAGATACATATACCAACTGAAAGATTAGAAAATATATTTTTGTTAAGTTCATCGAGATAAACTAATTTTGATTTAAGATAATCCAGGTTAGTTTTTAAAGGAGTGTTTTGGGGATTGAACTCTTCGATATTATTTAGAATATTATGTAATGCCATAAAAATATTATGCTAGATGGTCTCGAAAGCAAGGAAGAAAAAAGTTGGACTTATTTTCCTAAATAATTTATACTTCCTGAGTATGTTTAGGCATAAAGTAACAAAAAAAATAAATCAAAAAATCTTTAAAACTTTATAACTATGTGCCTTAAGCTATCAGTTTTAACTGATACAGTTACTTAGAAAAACCAAAATTGGAGTAGTATACAGGGATAGAATAATTAATTGATCTCTTACCCTATATTTTGTTATTATAACAATAATTGTGATAAAGACAACTAAAAAATTTCGATCTGTACGATTAGAATTCACAACTCACTCTGTTAAGGATAGTCTTATCATAAGTACCTTATTGATTTCCTGAAAGGAAATATCATACTAGCCCAGGGTAAGCGAAGCGCAACCCTGGGAGCAGTAAAAAAACAAATAGCACTCTGAAGGAGTGCTTCATCTATAATAATATGATGAGCTTATTATAATTTATGAG
>JAZDLJ010000191.1:0-9943 GCA_043802115.1 bacterium
TTTTACTTATTCCGTGTAATTAGTTACTAAATTTAAAAATTAAGTAGAAAAAATGAATCCTATTTTTTATAGTATAGGTGTCTTCAAAAACTATGTTCTCAAAAAGTGTCAACTACTTTTGCCCCTAAATGAAGGATGCCAAAAAAACTTAAAAACTTTGTGCCTCAGTGCCTTAACATACTGGTTTTAACTAACATAATCACTTAAAAACCTAAGTTGAAGTACTATAGTAAATTCATTATATCTAGAAGTAAAATTACCTTTCCATCACCTAAAATCGTAGCGCCTGAATAACCTTTAAAATTTTCTAATGGTCTTCCCAACCTCTTTACCACTATTTCTTGATGTTTAATAATGTCATCAATTAGCAATCCAACTTTTTTCCCTTTAACTTCTATCTTTATTACCTTATATTCATCTGAAGATATTTGTTCCTGGTTCGTCGTTCCTGGTTCATTGTTAAGAATCAACAAAGAAGTAGGCGTGCATGTTCCGTCTGAAAGAGATGGTTGAGTAGTTGATTTGTTAGTTAATTGATCAGAAGAAAAATTTATTGGATTGGTAGTATTTGGAGTTGTATCTAGTTTTAATAACTTTTTTAGATTAATCAGAGGGATTAATTCATTATCAACCTCAAAGGTATCTTGCTGCTGTACCTTTTTAATATCTGTATCTTTTATGGAAAAGGTTCGAGTTATCAGAGTCATAGGGAGAGCAAATAGATGGTTAGCTATGCGCACTATTAAAGCTGAAATTATAATGATAGTTAGAGGAAGTTGAAGATATAAACTTGTACCTCTTCCAACTTCGGAATCAATCTCAAAGTTTCCTCCAATAGAAAAAATTTTAGTTTTGACGACATCCATGCCTACTCCTCTCCCAGATATATCTGTTATTTTTTCTGCCGTACTTAGGCCAGGTAAAGTTATAAGCATCAAAGATTCTTTATCAGAGAGCTTGTTTGCTTGAGAAACATCTAAAAGTCCCTTTTCAATAGCTTTTGCCCTTATTTCTTTTGGATCGATCCCTTTACCATCATCACTAATAGTAATATTAACGTGTTCTTTTTCTCTTGATATCATTATTGATATTTTACCTTCCAAATTTTTTCCTTTACTTTTCCTTTCTTCTGGGGTTTCGATCCCATGATCAATTGAATTCCTTAGGATATGGAGTAGGGGATCAGAAACCTCTTCTAAGATTGATCTATCAATCTCAATATCTTTACCTATGATTTCAAAGGATATATTTTTTTCTTTCTTTTTTGCTATGTCGCGAATAAAACGTGGATAAGTACAGGATATATACTCAAAAGGCAAGAGTCTTATCCTCATTACTTGTTTATGCATGTTTTCAATTAAAAGACTTAGACTTGAGATACACTTACTAAATTCATCCTGCACAGAGTCTTGGGTGAGCTCTTTTAATCTGCTTTTATTAATAATTAATTCTCCAACTTGATCTAAAAGGCTATCAAGAAGAGATAAATCAACTCGAGTTGTCTTTTTTGTAACCTTTGTGGAAGCTGTTGGCGTAACTCTTGGAAAAGAAAGGTCTTTAGTCTCTATTTCTGGAAGATTCTTAATGAATTCTTTAATCTGATTTAAAGTACAATTACTTTTAAATTTTAGCTGTACTCCTTCATTTAATTTACCTTTTTTAATATCTTCTATAGGTGGAGATATCTCTATAATTTCTCCTATCTCTTCTATTCTCTTTATAGCAATAAAGGCTCTTGCATTTGGTAAAGAGGAGGTAGGGGAGACCTTGAAAGAAAAGAGGACAATTTGTGTGTTTTGACTATCACTAATTTTTTTTTGAGGTAAAGAGACCTCATTTTTCTCTATTTCATGATTGTTGCTAAGAGGAGGGGGGGCAACAGTATATCGGCTAAGATATTCTCCTATTTTTTTAGAATATGAGGTAGTATCAATATCCGAATTACTAGTGGTGGAGATATCTTCTATCTGTTTTTGAAGGATATCAATTCCTTCAAAGATTAATTCTATTAGTTCCTTAATATTACCTTTGATCTTTCCGTCCCTTACTTTACTTAAGGCATCCTCCAGAAGATGACTGAGATCTGCGATCTCATCATACTGCATAGAAGCGGCCATTCCCTTTAAAGAATGTGCTTCCCTGAACAGATTATTTACTGTGTCTTGATTCGATGGATCATTTTCCAGGCTGATCAAAAGCTGATTTATATTTTGGATATGTTCCTGGGATTCACTCAAAAACAGTTCCTTATATTTAGACATATCCATAGTCATGGTATAATCCCCAAGATACTCTTTACAATTCTAAGGACATCTCCTGATTGTGGAGGTTTTGTAATATAATCACAAGCGCCAGCCTCAATGGCATCCATAATATGTTGATCTTGTCCAATGGCGCTGCATATTACTATTTTAGCCTCTTCATCAAATTTTAATATCTCTCTTGTAGCAGCAATACCGTTAGCTATACCATCTATCTCAGGCATTGTAATATCCATAGTCACAAGGTCGGGTCTTAATTCCTTATACTTGTTAATAGCTTCTTTTCCGTTTTCAGCTTCTCCAACAATATTAAAAATTTTTTTGTCTGCAAATATGTCTTTTATCATATTCCGCATAAATAAAGCATCATCTACAATTAATATATTATAAATCACCTTTATATCTCCTTATAGGGTATAATTTTCTATATAAGAAATAAGTTTTGAGCTATCCAGCACATTTATAATTGTTCCATTATCATTTATGATCCCTTTTATTAATTCGACATCCTCTTTTTTTATTAGGATGTTAGAGGTCGTCTCTAATAAGTCTTCAGAGAATGAGGATATCCCGATAACATTATCTACCCAAATCCCTAATCTACACGTATCCTTGAAGGTTAGAATAATAACCCTGGTCTCTTCATCCTGTGGTTTTTCAGGGAGATGGAATAGGTAGTTTATATTAATAATAGTTATTATTTTTCCTCTTAGATTCATTATCCCATTAATAAAAATTGGTACTTTAGGTATAATTGTTATCTCCTGAGGGATCAATATCTCTTGAGTACAATCAATTTTTAAGGCAAAACATTCCCCTCCTACAACAAATGTTGCTATTTTGATCTGAGGAGTATGAATTATTTGTTCTTCAGTCATGGTTTTTTGTCTCTTCTGTAATTTGTGACAAAAAAAATATTGTATTTATTATTTCAATTTGACTTGGATGACTCTGTCCTCCAAATTCCAGGGATTTGGGGACAGCGTCCCCAATTTAATAAATAAATTTCTCTCCATTATTTTGGTCACAAATTGCAGAAGAACCTTTTTTTTATTAGACCTCTTTCCAATTTTTCTGAAAATCTATAGAGGCTCAAATATAGGGGACTCTGCGCCTTATTAAAATTTGTTTGCCTGACTGTAGAACATCAATTTTTTTTCTTATGTTGTGGAGTGTGGTCTTACTTCCTTTAAACCGTAATTATTTGTCTTTTTTTTCATCAGGGTCAATAAACTATTATCCTCTTTTACTTCTTTCTCGGAAGATTCTTCTTCATCTATATTAACTTTAAATTTTATAAGACTCCTTTGTAACTCTTCAGACATCTCAGCTAGTTTTTGGGCTGAAGTAGCAAGTCCTTCCATAACAGAGGTTTGTTGTTGAGTGGCTGCTGAGGCCTCTTCAGTTGAAGAGGCATTATCTAATGCTACTTTAGCGATTTCGTCAATAGACCTAACCATATTAGTGGTTGAGGTTGTTTGTTCTTTAGTTAGAGAGGTAATCTGATCTACTTTATCAACAACATCTAAGACTACTGAAATAATATCACTTAGTGCCCTGTTTACTATATTAATTACCTTACGGCCTTCTTCAACTTGTTTTATTCCTACTTCCATTGAAGATAATACGTTACTACTTTCACCCTCAATTTTTTCTGCAATTTGGGCAATTTGTTCAGTAAATCTTGATGTGTTTTCTGCTAATTTTTTTATTTCATCAGCGACAACTGCAAAACCCTGACCATAATCACCAGCTCTTGCTGCCTCAATTGTAGCATTAAGCGCTAATAAATTTGTTTGTTGAGCAATGCCAGTAATTACCTTTACAATCTTATTTATCTCTTTTGTCCTTTCCCCAAAACCCTTCACCAGCTTAGAAGAATTTTCAATTTGATCAAAGACCTCCTTCATCTTTACAACTACTAAATGAGATGCCTTGCCCCCTACCTGAGCAGCTTCTTTGGCTTTTGATGCTGATTCAGATGCAGCCTGAGCTGTATTAGAAACATTAATAGTTAAGTCGGATGTCTTTTTAATCAATATAACCGCATCGCCTGATAATACAGCCTGTTTTTCAGCGCCTTCTGCAATACTTTGAACCGTTGAGGCAATTTCTTCTGTGGATGCATTCATCTCTTGAGCTGTGGCAGATAAATCTTGAGCTGATGTAGATATATTTTTAGCAATATTTTGTCCACTGGATACTAATGATTGTAAACTAATAACCATATCTTTAACTGATCCTGCTAATTCTCCGATCTCATCCTTACTTTTAATAATAACTTCTTTCGTTAAATCGCCCATACTGATTTCTTTACTTATAAAAACTAGTTTTTTTATATCCTTAACCATTGCCTTAGAAATAAAAGCTGCTAATATTAATCCCACTCCTAAACCAGCACAGATACTAAAGTATGTGCTGGTCTTAAAATCTTGCACGAAGAAATGAATAAGTACATTTGTAGCTATTATACTAATAGTTAAAATTAAAAAACCTATAATAAACTTGTATCTCATAATCCCTCCTCTCTTTAAGTTAAGAAAATTAAATCAATAGATGGGTTGTTTTATACAATGATTAAACCTTTCCTGCTCTCCTTTTAATGTTTAGGGATTTTAAATTTTAATCTGATTTGTTATATTCGCATATTAATGCCTTTACTCAAGAGGTACTCTTTTGCTTCCATAATAGTATGTTCTCTAAAATGAAAGATAGAGGCTGCTAGTACTGCATCCGCCCTACCATACATAAAGCCATCATACAAATGCTCAAGGTTACCTGCCCCACCTGAGGCAATAACGGGGATACTAATATTTTCTGAAATCATTCTGGTTAATTCAAGGTCAAATACTTCTTTTGTGCCATCTTTATCCATACTGGTAACTAATATTTCTCCCGCCCCCAGGTATTCACCTTTTTGAGCCCATTCTAGTGCATCTTGTCCCGTTGGTGTTCGACCACCATGTATAAAGACTTCCCAGCTTCCGTTCTTGTTTTTTTTAGCATCTATAGCGAGGACAATACATTGACTGCCAAACATCTCGGAGGCTCTCTTAATTAAATTAGGATTGTTAACCGCAGCAGTATTTATAGAAACCTTATCTGCGCCGGTTTCAAGGAGGAGTCTTATATCTTTAATATTTTTTATCCCACCCCCAACAGTAAGCGGCATAAAGACCTCTTCGGCTGTCTTTTTGACAACCTCTAGGATTATATTCCTGTCTTCACAAGAAGCAGTAATATCCAGGAATATGATTTCATCAGCTTTTTGTTGTTCATATGCCTTAGCTACTTCAACCGGATCGCCAGCATCTATCAAATTTATAAAATTTATCCCTTTTACTACCCTGCCATTTTTTACATCAAGACAGGGAATGATTCGTTTTGCGAGCATTTAATTTTTCAGCCTCTTCATATCCTTTTTGATAACAAATATTACATGCCGCAATAACACCCAATAGAACACCTACAAATCCTGCAGCTTTCCAATTGGTTGGAAGGTGTGCAAATAGATATGTACTGATACAAATAAAAAAAGTCCATATCATAATGAGCCATATTGGAGCGTATTTTTTTCTGTTAGTACCCATATTATTGGGATTCCTTAGGTCAACTGGCTAATTAATTGTTTCAACCCAATCGCTCCTGTATATAACGCCTTACCAATAATAATCCCCTCTACCCCTAATGATTCAAGAGCACAAATACTTTCTACATCCTTATAGGAAGAAATTCCACCAGAGGCAATTACTGGGGTTGAAATAGATTCAGCTAATGTTCGTATAGATTTTAAATTAGGGCCTGCAAGTAGGCCATCCCTGTTTATATCTGTAAAGATTATAGCGGCTAATTTTAGATGATCATATTTTTTTGCTAATTCAGTGGCGCTTATCTCAGAGATACTAGTCCAACCTTTTGTCGCGACTTTACCATCCTTTGCATCTATCCCGATGATAATCTTTCGAGGATATTTTTTACAAGCTTCTTCGACAAATTGGGGAGATTCGATGGCCTTTGTTCCAAGAATAACCCTCTCAACACCAAGCTCAAAGTATTGGTCAATTGTTTCAATATTTCTTATCCCACCTCCTATTTGAACGGGGATAGATATGCTGGTAATAATTTGTTTTATAGTATCAATGTTTTTGGGTAAACCATGTAATGCGCCGTCAAGATCAACCAGGTGAATGAGTTTTGCCCCTTCACTTTCCCATTTTTTAGCTACAAGGATAGGGTCGTTAGAATATATTGTTTCCTTTTGGTAATCACCTTGGATAAGACGAACACAATTACCATCTCTTATGTCTATTGCAGGGATAATTAACATTTTTTATTATGTCGATATGGTTTCAAGTTCAGCAAGAGATATAATTTTAACGGGCATAAAGTAAAAAAGCTACTTTATGCCCGTTAAAATTATATCTCAGCAAAATTTTTTAATATCTTTAGGCCCTCTATTTGACTCTTCTCAGGATGAAACTGAGTAGCAAAGATATTATCTACCGCAATGGCAGAGGTAAAATTAATCCCATATTCCGAACTGGATAAGATATTATCCTTATCGGCAGGCTCAGCGTAATATGAATGGACAAAATAAAAAAAAGTATTATTTTTTATTGAATTATAAAGAGGAGAATCCTTTAGGATATTAATGCTATTCCAACCCATGTGAGGTATTTTAAGGGTTTTATCTTGAGAATTATTAAATTTTTTGATTTTACCTTTTATTAAACCTAGTCCTCTGCAATTCCCAAATTCTTCACTTTCAGAGAATAATAGCTGTAGGCCAAGACAGATACCAAGATAAGGCACTCCTCTTTTAATTACAGATATGAGAGGATCAATCAGCCCAAGATTTGATAAGGATTCCATCGCCTGTTTAAAGGCGCCTACACCTGGTAAGACGATTTTATCGGCCTTTAAAATTTCATCAGGATTATTTGTGATTAAAGCTTGCGCTCCGACTTTTTCAAAGCCTTTTTGTACACTTCTTAGATTTCCCATGCCGTAGTTGATTATAGTGATCATATATCAGAAATAAGATTAAAACCTTGTTCTTTAAAATGAGGATCAAAACTAAATGCCTTGTTTATCTGTAGTTGGCGCATAATTGTAAAACTAATGCAGTCTACAAGGCTAAGCTTACGTCTTGATGTAGTAATTACTGCATTAACGCCTATTAGATGATCTGATTCTCTTATCCAATAAATATCAATTATTGGGCAAACATCCTCTTGAAATATTTTTACTGTTTCTATTCCAAATCTGCGCTGCATTAGTGCAAATGTTTCTAGTAAGATATAGTTTGTACAACCTAATTCCTCTCGTGTAGTAATTAGGTTATCCCATATCTTTTTTGCTAACCTATGGTTAAAATCATCAGCATCTATGACAGCTAAAAAAGCAGAGGTATCAACAAATATGTTCAAGAATTATAAACCTCATCTAAATATTCATCATGGTTTGTAGATAGATCCTTTAATCCAGATCTAAAACGTCCTGAAATAGCAAGTGCTCGTTTCCAAATTTTTTCCTTATCGATAGGAGGAGGTTTGCTAACTATGTTTTTTGATATACATTCTTGTATTAATATGGAAATAGAAATATGTTTTCTTTGAGCCTCCTTTTTTAATGAGGTCATCTGTTCTTCTGTTAATTGGATTTCTGTAGTAACCATAGAATTCTCCTTTTTTACAACTCCCCCTTTGTAGATAACACGGATTCAATCCGATTATCAATCATTGTAGCCTGATCTAATGCACGACCAAGGGCTTTAAATATGGCCTCAATGCAATGATGATGGTTTTCTCCATGTTTTAGGGTAACATGAATTGTCATCCCACTGTGATTAGTGAACGCCTTGAAAAACTCTTCAACAAGCTCTAAATCAAATTCACCGACTTTGCCTTTAAGCATGCGAACATGAAATCCCAGATATGGCCGAGAACAAATATCAAGATTAACTTCCGCTAAAGCCTCATCCATAGGAACTACTGCAGTCCCATATCGTTTCATACCCTTTTTGTCTCCTAATGCAGCAGTAAAGACATCACCCAGGACAATTCCAATATCTTCAACTGTATGATGAAAATCTACCTGGATGTCTCCCTGAGCTGTTATATTAAGATTAAAAAAACCATGTTTAGCCATTAGAGATAACATGTGATCAAGAAAAGGAATGCTTGTATTTATGTTATACTTACCTTGACCGTCAATCTCAAGTGCTATCTCTACTGAGGTCTCTTGAGTACCTCTTTTTTTATGCGCTGATCTTGATTTCATTGAAAATGTCCGTTAGGCCCTCAATAAATTTCTTATTTTCTTCGGGTAATCCGACTGTTACTCGTAAACTATTTTTTAAACGTGGATGCTTAAAATTTCGAACTAAGATTCCTTTGTTCACTAATTCATTATAAACAATATCAACGTCGATATTAGATTTAAATAGAATAAAATTTGCTTCAGTAGGGTAGGGAGTAACCCCTTTTATCGAATTAAGGTTAGAAAAAAGAAAATCTCGCTCTTTAATGATTATATTTATATCCTTTTCCAGCTCCAAAGTATTTTCAAGAATAATACTAGTTACCATCTGAGAAAAAGAATTTACATTAAAAGGTAATCTTACTTTAGATATTTCCTTTATTAGATGTTCATTACATATTAATACCCCAAAACGTAACCCGGCTAAACCTATTTTAGAAAAAGTTTTTAAAATAATAAGATTATCGTACTTATCAAGTTTTTTTAGAAATGATTTCTTACAAAAATATCCATATGCTTCATCTAAGACTACAATGCAATTTTTTTGGTTGAGGAGATCAAGGATCATTGAGGAAGAAAAGGTGTTTCCTGTAGGGTTATTAGGAGAAGCTAAAAATAACAATTTAGATTTTTTTTCCTCTATTGTATCTATAAGGAGATTACATTCTAGGTCGAAATCCTGATCCAGAGGAATTTCTATATATTGAGTACCAGCGGTTTGAGCAAGTATCTTATACATAGCAAAGGTTGGACTGGGACAAATAATGGAGTCAGAATTGTTACAGAAGGCCAATATTAAATAGAGGATTAGTTCATCAGAGCCGTTTCCAAGGATTATATTAGAGGTTTCTACTCCATAATACTTAGCTAAATCCTCCTTTAATATTTTTGCCTCGGGGTCTGGATAACGGTTCAAATCTAGGCTGTCAAGTCTGGTTTTTATAAGATCTTTTATTTTACTAGATGGCGGATAAGGACTTTCGTTACCATCTAATAAAATTTTATATGCAGATCTATTTTTTGCCTGATAAGGTTCAAGATTGAGTATCTCGGGTCTGATAAGATTTAGGATGTTCATTGGAAATATCAGTTGTTTGTTGTTAGTCGTCTAGTACTTATTGTTGGGTTTCGTTCTTCAACCCAACCTACAAATTCAATTGTGGACATTAGACATCTTTCCAAAATAAATACCTTATTCTCTAGGGGCAAACGAAGACAAAAATTTTGCTGGAGTGAGTTATTTAGTAGGCTTTTTGTAAATTTTCTTAGTACAGATTCCCGTAAAATTGCCTCTGTTTGAGCAAAGCGAGTTAGGCAATTTAGGGAAGCAAGCTTAGAAAATTCAAAAAGGCTACTTCAACGAACGAAGCAAATATTTTTGTCTTCTTACACCCTGCAAAATTATTTTGGAAAGATGTCTA